>DASQDA010000056.1:0-8439 GCA_035634435.1 Polyangiaceae bacterium | reverse complement strand
TCCCGTCAACGGAAAGCACGACCTCGGATCCTACGAGAAGTAGCAAACGTCCGCGCCCCGTTCGTCTCCGGTCGCTCGCCCCTTCACGCGCACGCTGAAGGGCGAGCGGCTCGCGCGGCTAAAGGAGCCGCCCGTGCGCGCTCGCACGGAAGCGCCACGCCCGAGCACCACGACGAGCCCGCCGTCCGCTGCGTCTTCGCACCGTACCTCGGCCTCCAGAGGCCAACCGCTGGGTCCAGGCGGTAAGCAGGGATTCTTGCGGCGTCGAGTGGGTGGACGTCGTGGTCCGGCGAGCCAAAGCTTGAGGCATGGTTCTGAGCGCCGCACAGCTCGCTACCTTGGATCGAGACGGCTACATCGTGGTGCCGCAAGCGCTGGACGCTCGTTGCGTCGGCCGGCTGCGGCGTGCGTTCGACGACGCGCCGTTGCAAGGCGATGGAACGCAACACGTTCGGCTCACCGACACAACTGCAGAGCTCGACGCGTGGGCAGCCCTGAAATCGCACCCACTCATCGTTGCGGCCGCGCAGCACGTTCTCGGTCGCCCGTATCAAGTGGACGTGCACGGTCGCAACCCGCTACCGGGCTTCGGCCAGCAGGGGCTGCACGCCGACTGGACCGCGCGCTCTCCAGGCGAACCCTACTTCGCAGTGACCGCGCTGTGGATGCTGGACGACTTTCATGACATCAACGGGGCAACTCGGGTCGTTCCCGGCTCCCACCGCGATACGCGTCCGTTGCCAAAGTCGTTGCGGCAACCACTGGCGCGCCACCCAGCTGAAAAGGTGATCACTGGCAAGGCCGGCAGCGTTCTGCTCTTCAATGGACACCTCTTGCATTCAGGCCGCAAGAACGCGAGCGGCTCTCCGCGACGCGCCGCTCAAATGGTGGTGCTGGCAGCGGATGCTATCGCAGGCTACGTTCCGCGCGCGACCTGAACGATCCGCCGAACGCCAGTGTTTAGCGTCGGATTACGAACGAAAGTTGAACGAAATGAGCGCCGAGAGATTGCTGAACGCCCTGGGCAAGCCGGTCGAAGACCCGGGCGTCGTCCGCTGCTCGGATCTCAAATTCGCGGACACGAGAGCCGCCGTGCGAGCCCGCCTCGGCGAGCCGCATGCGCCGGGTAGGAATCGGCGCCAACGACCGTTGGAACTTTGGCGATCGATACTCGACCATCGCCTTCGAACGCGACGGGAGTCGCATCGGCCAGGTGACGTGCGGGCTCACCTGGGTGCTCTGAGGCGCGATAATTGCCGCTGACAGGTGCTGCGGAACGTGTTGACTGGCTCGTGACCGACGGGCCCTGTGAGCGCTCTTCGCGTCACTTGGGCGCGCGGTAAATGCACGCGTAGCTAGCGTACCAAAGGTCCGTAGGACCGACGGCGATGGCAGAGGGGAGCCTTCCAGCCGCGCCGGGAACCTCCTTAGCGTCGTTGAAGGACAGATTGTTTTTCGTCAGGCGCCCGACTTCTGGATAGTAGACGGCGTCCCCGTCGAACACCATGGGCAGTCCTCCCTCTTCCGAGACCAGCACGGGGGGGCGGCCTCGTTCGATGCGGTAGACCACGACGTCGTAGCTTTCTGAAAGCAGCCTCGAGTAGACCACGCCGTCCACCACGTCGAGCCCGCCGCCCGCGCTTCGCGGAACCGTCGCAAACACCTCGGCTGCGCCGCCCGCGATTGGCACTTTATACAGCGTATGATCGGTCTCTACATCGAAGCCGTCTGAGATGAGCACGTACAGCGCGCCCGCCTCGATAGCGAAGGAAGCGATGTACTTGTCGGGCCAGGTCGTGATCACGTCCGTTGCACCACCCGACCGATCCACCGCGACGATGGCCGGATCACCATCGACGAACATCTCGACGTAGAGCCGCGTACCGTCCGTGATGGGGCCCGTGCGCACGCCGTCCTCAATGAGCACCGTGGGCGCTCCCCCCGCGCGTGGAACGCTCAGCAACTGAGTGCCGCTGATCAGCGTGCTGAAGTAGGCGTTCTTCTCGTCGGCTACCAGGCTGCTGATCATCGAATCCGTCGAATAGAGCTCGGTCACTTGCCCGCTCAAGCTGCTCGCGAACAGCCGTTGGGGGTACTCTTCGGGCGCATCGGTGAGCGATTCGTCAGGCCAGGCAGAAAAGACCAGGCCGTGCCCGTCAGCAGCGAAGCCGCCGAAATCGCTCAAGGCGGTATTCAGAACGTAAGGAGACTCGACACGCGCAAACTCGCCCGAGCATTCGGTGTTCGCTGCAGAATTCCCTCCCGGAGGCGTTGGTCTACTGTCATCGGAGTCGGCCTCCGAGCAGCCCCCCGTAGCCATACCAACGGCCAAGCAACACGCAAACCAGCCTCGTCTCATCGCTCTACCCTCCACAATGAGCTGCCTGCATAGTCCAGAAGCGCGACACCTGGCAATCGATTACAACGGCGCTTACCGGGGTCGCTGCAGACCTCTCACGTCATCTTCCATCGCTCTGTGCCGCCTCGGCCTGCGTCCTCCGACTGCGAGCGGAACAGGCGCCAGCCGCCGCGGCGAGCAGCAACGGAGCAGGCCAAACACCCGACGCTTGCGCTGGCGCGACATCGCCACTGACGAGCTTTCGACATCGTCCGTCTAAGCCCGAGCGCGGCGCATGGTTGCGTGTCAAGTCGCGAGTGGGAAAGTAGGGTCCATGAACGTTCGGTTCAAGCGCACTGGCGCCCGACGCTACGCGGTGATCGTCACCCCTTCCGGCGAGTCGTCTCGGGCGATGGATCCTGCACCAGCTTACGACGACGACATCCCCCACGACCTCGTGCACTATGTCGTGGAGGCCGAGCTTGGCCTGACGCACGGGGTCTACGGGCGCGCCGCGCTTGGCGCGGGCACGTTCATCACCACCGCAGAGCGCGACGCGAGTCCGAGGGAGCGCGCGCGCGAGCAACGCAAGCAACACAGACGCGAACGCGCTCTGGATGTGGAGGACACGCGTCATGCCGCGGATATGGCACGGTCCGAGCGACTCGCTGCGCTCTGCGACGTCGCCTGGCGAAGGAAACACGGCCAGCATCCGCATCCAGCGCGGTCAGCACCCGTGCCACGGACGGAGGATACCGCGGACATCGCGCGCGTCGTATCCCGCCTGGACGCAGTCGCGCCGCTGTGGAGAGCACTGCCCATCGGCGGCGAGCTCATGTTCGAGTGGCCGCATGTGGTGCCGACCACGACGATTGTTACGAGGCAACCCCGCGACCAGGGTGATCCGACGAGTCAAGCTTGAAGCATGCTCGCGGAAGCTTGCAGTCCGACGGCCGTGGAGCTCGCCGTCGATATCGACTCGCGTCCCGCTCGACAAGCCAAAGGCGTGGCTCCATGTTGCCGCCCCCCGGGCAGTGGCCTGCCCGCGGAACACAGACCGTTTGTTTCAAGGAGGCATCCGACATGTCGCTCGACAATTACGTGACGCTGGGCCGATCCGGACTACGAGTTTCGCCGCTGTGCCTTGGTGCCATGACCTTTGGTGAAGACCTCGGCTGGGGTAGCAGCGTGGCGGAATCCAACGCGATCATAGACGCCTACCTCGCACGAGGCGGTAACTTCATCGACACGGCGAACATCTACACGCATGGCCATTCCGAGAAGATCATTGGCGACCACCTGACCAAAGATCGCTCCCGTCGCGACCGCGTCGTTCTTGCAACCAAGTTTCTGGGCGGCATGTTTCCGGGCGATCCGAACAGTGGCGGCGCCAATCGCAAGGCCATCATCGGCTCCCTCGAAAACTCCCTGCGGCGCTTGCGCACCGATTACATCGACCTGTACTGGATGCATGCCTGGGACTCGACCACCCCGATCGAAGAGACGCTGCGAACGCTGGAGGACCTGGTGGCAAGCGGCAAGGTGCGTTACCTCGGCTTCTCCGACACGCCCGCCTGGAAGTGCGCTGAAGCGCACACCATCGCTCATTTCCGCGGCTGGGCGCCGCTCGTAGCGCTGCAGATCGAGTATTCCTTGCTCGAGCGCAGCGTGGAAGGTGAGCTCGTGCCCATGGCCCGCGAGCTCGGCCTCGGCATCACACCCTGGTCTCCACTGAAGAGTGGCATCTTGTCCGGCAAATACACCCGGGAAAATCACGGCAACCAAAAGTCCGATCGCGGCGCCTGGGCAGACGCGAATCTGAACGACAAAACCTACGCCATCATCGACGCGCTCATCGCCATCGCCCGCGAGGTCGACTCCACTCCCGCGCGCGTGGCTCTCGCATGGCTGGCGCAGAAGCCAGGAGTGTCCTCGATCATCCTGGGCGTTCGCAGCCAACAGCAGCTCGAGGACAATTTGGCGGCGGCCGAGCTCGTGCTCAGCAGCGCGCAGGTGGCAAGCCTCGACGAGCTCTCCAAGCCAACGCTGAACTTCCCCGCGGACTTCCTGGGCATGCTTCCAAGCTTCGCCTACGCCGGTACCACCATCAACGGCCTTGCCGCACCGATCTCCCCGTTCGTGCCGCAAAAGGACGGCGCACGCTACTGAGTTGTCAGCGCCCGCTTGCTGCGGCTCCGCGGCAACGGGCGCGCTACTCGCTGCCAACGTTCAGTAGAGGTTCCCCAGCGAGGGACAGACGCAGCCTCGGTTCGTAACGAATCCACTGGGCATGCAGCTCGTGAGCGCGGGGCCGAGCGCACTGACACGCTCGCGCGCTTGACGTTCGGTCGCCGCGAAGCCGGCGGAAGGCTCCACGGAAGCGTTGTCGAGGCGGAAGGCATCGTAGCCGAGCAACGCGGCGCCCCAGGCCGAGCGGGACCGGGAAGACGCTGCGACGAGCGCGTGAGCCGGAGCTCCGAGCGCACGCGTCGAGCTCCAACTCACAAAACCAGCAGGCAGGCTCGCGAGCGCGGACGCGACCGCGGACAGCGCTTCGGCATCGTCGACGGCGCTGCCTTTCAGGAGCTCGACCGCTGCGGCGGCCTGCGCAGGCGCGAGCGCTCTTGCTGCGAGCACGACGCGGGCGTGAGCAAGCAGCTGCGCTTCGCCCGAGCGCGGAGTCTGAGCCGCGACAGTGCGCCTCAGCTTCGGATCGAAGCCGCGCTCGAGCAGCGCGCGCAACACCGCGGCATCGAGCGGATCGTCACCAAGCAGACGTGCGGCGACGTAGCTCGGCAGATTCGCCGCAAGGCGTGCGCGTACATCCCGCGCTTCAGAGCGGGGCAACGCTGGCAACACCAGCGCGCGTGCGGCCTCGACGGGTCCAGGCTGCTGCCCCGCTTGCCACGCACGCAGCAAGGGCCATTCCGTCGCGATACGGGCGGCGTCTGCGGCGCTAGCCTCGCGTTCGGTGGCTTCGGCAACGTAGCGTGCGAGCTCAGCATTCAGGCGTTCACGTGGCCCTGATTGCTCCGTCGGTGAGGGGCGAGGTAAGTCGTAGCGCGTATGCAGCAGCCGGTTCCAGGCATTCCCCAGCGCGAGCTGCGCGACAGCGCGGCCATGCGTTCCGGCGGGCAACGTAGCCACCGCAGCGGCGGCGACGCGCAACACCGAAGCGTGGCCTTCCGTCCATACGATTGCCCGCGCGAGAGCCTTTTCGCTTGGGCCCGTGGCGAAGTCGTTCGGCGGCTCGAAGTTGAGCCGATCGATGCGGGCAGCCGTGGCGTAGCCTCGCATCGCGACCGTCAGCGTGCCGCGCGGGACCGTGATGGCGAGCGCGTCGGCGCACTCCGTCCAGAGCGCTACGCGCGTCAGCCGCACGAGGCCGGGATCGAGGCCGGCGCATGTCTCTAGCCGCGCCAACCGCCCATCGCGCTTCCTCTGCGCCTCCGTCGTAAGAGCCGCGCGTCGCGCCGCCGACAGCTCGGCACTCCACGGCGACTCGCACGCTGTTTGGCCCTCCGTCGAGCTCACTCCGTCGAGCGCATCGGCGAGCGCTGCAAGCCCCTGCGGCCTCGAGCAGGAGGCATCCCGCTGCTCGGGCAGCGCGTCGTCTGGGCACGCTGGCGAGGCATGTCGAGGCGCGTCGCTCCAGATTTCGCCCAACGCAATTACGTCAGGCTCTACTGGGTCGAGGTCTTCGACTTGGGCGCGCGTCGGCGCGGCCACGCCGACCCCTGAAGGGGGGGCCGCGGCCGGCGCGCGCGCCGCGACCGGTGTCGGGGCAACGCGCGCCGTGGAGCTCACGCCGCTGCTTGGCGCAGCGCTGCAAGCGGCGGTGACCGCCAGCAGCGCCAGCATCCAACCACAGCCATCCCGGGTGCTCATCCGGACCAGGTCGTACCACGAACGACGCTCACGACCGATCCGTCGAAGAGAATCAGATCGTCGAGGTCATCGTTGTTGTAGTCCCGGCTCGGAAGCGCGGCAGACGGCGTGGCGGGTATGCCGCTCGTGACGGCGCCAAAGGTGCGGTTTGCGCGACCACTCCAATAAGCAGGCGCCGTGCCACCGGCAGCCTTCCACACGATATCGCTCTTCGAATCTCCGTCGTAGTCGCCGACCACTGGGGTCACGCTCGTGAGTGAAGCGGTTTGCGAGACGACACTGAAAGCGCGCGCTGCACTGCCATACCAAACGCTATCGGCGGCAGTGCCTGGCCCAAACCAGAACACGTCTCCGACACCGTCGCCGTCGAAGTCACCGGTAGCGGGGGTCAAGCCGCTCGCGGCCTGTGTTCGGGCGATCTGAGTGAAAGTGCGGTTCGTGTTGCCGTACCAGGTGGAGTCCGCTGTGGCGCCGGGCCCGTACCAAAATAGGTCGCTGCGCGTGTCGCCGTCGAAGTTCCCCGCCACCGGGACGAGCCCGATGCCGCTCTGCGTCTGGGCGACTTGCGTGAACGTGAAGTTCGCGTTGCCGAACCAGACGAAGTCGGCGGTCGCACCCGATCCGTACCAAAAAATGTCCGAACGCCCATCTCCGTCGAAATCTCCCACCACGGGGACGTTGGTCGTGTTGATCGAGACGGGATGAGTCGAGAAGTTCCCCGCTCCGTCGCCTTGCCAGACCACGTCCGCGGTGGCGCCGCTGCCGAACCAGAAGATGTCGCTCTTGCGGTCACCGTTGAAGTCCCCCAAGAGCGGTATCCCCGACGGCTGTATCCAGGCGGTGAGCGTAGCAAACGCGCGAGGGCCCTTCGCGACGCGCCATCCTGGCGTAGCTCCGGGGCGATCGGTCTGCAGCGTGCACGTACCCGAGGGGTTGAAGCAGTTCTTCTCCATGATGCAAGCGTTCGCTGGCGGCTCCGCGGCCTCGCTCGGACCTCTCGAGAACACACCCATGACGCTGTTCGTCGCGTCGATCCACGGGGCCCCGCTCGACCCTCCGGTCAGATCGACCTTGGCGCGAATGAGTGGGGACGCAGCCGACGGAAGATCGCTGATGACATCGGTGTTCCACTTCGTGGCAAGTCCCGCGAAATGGCTCGCAACGTTCACCAAAGCGCCAATCGTGGTGGGGCCCTTGGCTAGCGGTAGCGGTGCCCGTGGCGTGCTCGTCGACGACGTGATGTTGCGGTCCACCTCGAAGACGATCCAGTCCTCTCCCTCGGGTCTGCCGTCTCGGACGATGCTCGCGCAATTGTAAATGTGCTCGAGCAGGATGTTCGGGTTGGGATTGGTGCCAGACGAGTCCTTGCGCCACCGGAACACCACCGACGCAGCGGAACACGACCCAAGAGCAGTGGCGTCGAAGCAGTGCCCCGCGGTCGCAATTTGCCGCGGCCCAACCATGAAGCCTGTGCATCCAGACGGAAAAGCCGCTTGAGACGCGAAGCGCTGGCCGGAGCACATGCGACCGCTCACCGTTCGCAGTGTGCAGAAGGACGTATTGCAGTTTTGTACGTCGGACTTAAACACGATCGCCGCACTCGCATTCGAGAGCGCCTTTTGTGAGGTGGTGAGCTGGTAATACTCGAGCAGCGAATTGTTCCAGATGACCTCGTCGGTCACTTCCGCCGTCTCTTCCATACCGTTTGAGGCGTTTTCCGCCCCTACCGCGCAGCCGAGCGCGCAGGCACTTCCCAGGACCAAAAGCGAGATCTCTCCACGCAGCAGTAACCCCCTCCGCCAAACGTACTCAAGCTTCATGACCGATCCTCCGCGATGATTAATCCGGGACCCCCCGGACCTTGGCTGGAGAGGTTGAACGCTTCGCCGTCGTTCTGTCAAGAGCTGCTCGCCGAACGGCCGCCAAATAGCTGTGCCCCAGCGGATGATCCGGGAACACTGATCTGTGTCGTAGGTCGCCGCGCATGCGCAGGTGTCCGTCGACAGGCTGGCCGTCGGGCGTGCCGCGTTTCACCGGGAGGTATTCGGCTTCTTGAGATGCGCGGGAGAGCCTCGGCGCCGGTAGTGTCATCACGCGCCTACCCGCGCCTAGCTCTTCGTCGTTGCGCGGGGACGCCGCTTTTCGCAGTTCCGGATTCCGCGACAGCCTGGGCATACGTGACCGGCACAGTGCGAGGTGATTCGAGGAATCCC
>DASQDA010000055.1:0-2825 GCA_035634435.1 Polyangiaceae bacterium | reverse complement strand
GAGCTCCACGTCGTGCATGCCGGGCGCGCGAGCTGGACGCTAGAGCCCTCCAGCAAGGCCGTGGTGCTCGACCACGGCCCAGTGGTGCGCATCCGCCTCGACGCTGGCTCGCTACGCGCCAACGTGGTGCCAACGACCGCGCGTGAGCGGTTCGTGGTCGAGGCGGGTGAGGTGCGCGTTGCGGTGCACGGCACCGTCTTCCGGGTGGAGCTCCAAAAAGGGCAGAGCACCGTCACGGTTCAAGAGGGTATCGTCGCCGTGGGCCCACGGCGGGCCGGAGCC
Organism: Polyangiaceae bacterium; assembly: GCA_035634435.1. GTDB lineage: Bacteria > Myxococcota_A > Polyangia > Polyangiales > Polyangiaceae > PMG-095. The sequence continues at coordinate 2,543 of DASQDA010000055.1, read as the reverse complement.
GCTGCTGCTTCACTGCTGCGCGCGCCCGCGAGCGCTGAGTTCGCTCTCGACGGTACCGCTCTCGAACGTCCTACGGCCGAGCTGGTGCCCAGCCGGCCCGCACCCGCGCCGGCAGCTCGCCCTGCTGCCCGACCGAGTGTCCACTCTCCGCCGCCGCAGCCCAGCCCTGCGAGCGCGGAGGACGCTTCGCTGCTGCCGCGCGAGCTCACGCTCGAGGAAGTCGAGGAGGGCCTCACCTCCGTGGTCGCCATCACGATGCGGTGCTTCGAGCAGCACACGCCCAGCGCTGGAAACCTTACCATTCGCGTCCGCACGAACATGGTGGTGGACGTGGAGCCGCACGGTGAGGTTTCGTCGCTTCGCTTCGACCCACCGCTGTCCCCGGCGGTCCAGGAATGCGCGCTTTCGGAGGCGCGGCTCGTGGCGTTCGCCGAGGCGAGCGACGGCACGCGCGTCACCCGCGTGCTCGAACTGACGCGCTGAGAGAACGAGCGCGCTCGCTCTAGAGCTCGCGTCGTAGGACGATGGAGCGTGCGTCGCCCAGCATCCAGCGGATGCTATGATCGCCATCGAGCTTGAGGCGTGTCACGTCTTCCTTGCCGTCGGCGCGCGTGACCGCAAGCACGACGTCGGCGTTGTGAACGGAGCGCACCTGGTACTTGCCCGTGCGCTCGTCTTCGGCAGCAATGGCAACGGAGATCCGCGAGCCGTTGAACGACAATCTGAGGCTGCGCGCCCACCCGGTAACGCGGGCCAGATCCCGATCGTCGAAGTTTTCGACACTCTCGCCGTGCCAGGTGCCCTCGAGTTGTCGCTGCACCGGGTGCCCACAACCGCTGAGGCTGGCGGCAAGCAGCAGGGGGAACACCAGCATCCTGGCGCTGACGGGACTGGCGGTACGCGAGCTCATGCGTTAACGGTACGACAGATACCTACATTGTATCCAACTAAGATGTGTGGTTCGGCCTAGCGGCCTGAGCGGCCCGAGGGCATCAGAGACAGCAACGCGCACCCAGGCTGTAGTCGAAGTACTCGAACGCGTGCGAAGCGATCCGCGCCTCGCAGCCTTCACGCGTCGCGCGGGCGTAGAAACCGCCGAGAAAGCTGCCATCGGAAACCCATTCGTCCAGGTTGCCGACCATGTCGAACGCGCCGTCCACACCCCAGGTGCTGCGGCACTGGCCGCTCGCGCCGGTTAGCCTTAGAAGCGCGCCGCTCGGCCCATGCACGCGGTTCAGGCGGGGGTCGCGATGCTCGCGACTGGCGTCACCGTGCAAGACCGCAGCCGGATGTGCCTCGCGGAACACGTTGCAGGCGCCTTCATCGAACTGTTCGCCGTAGGGGAACTTCGTCTGTTGCTGTCCGCGGCAGGCCAGCACCCACTCCGGGCGTGAGCACAGGCGCTTGCCGGCAGCGCGGCAGGCGCGGTCTGCCGCGTCTCCACTCAGGTAGCCCTGCGGGACAGCGCTCGGTAACGAACGCGCACGTGCTGAAAAGTCTTCTTCGAGCGTGAAAGCGGGCGGCTCGGGAAGCGGCGGCGCCGAGGAGCTGCCCGGGAGTCGGCGATAACGGCTCAGGCTCGCCAGCACCTGCGTGCGGGTCGGATGAAAATAGGGCGAAAGCTCGCGCCCGCTTGCGCTGTCCACCAAGGTAACTTCGAAACGATCGATGCAAAACTGCCCGCCTACATCCACCATCTCGGGAGGGCAGCGGCCCGTCAGCAGGCGGGGCGCTCCGGGCAGCAGACCGTCACCGATGGTTGGCGGCAAGAGGTCGTCGGCGTCCGGCAGGTGCAAGAGCTGCGGTGGCGGCACGACCACGGTCGGCGCGCTCGAGCTGAAACCGCGAGCTGGGGTTCGCTCTTGCTCTTCACGGCGCGAGCAGGCGATCATCATCCAGAGCGCGCACCCCACGCCGCACTGCGCGACGGCGATTGCTCGCCGCAGCGTCACTTTCCGCGATAAACGATGAGACCGTGCGAAAGATCGTAGGGAGACACCGCAACGCGCACCCGATCCCCAGGAAGAACGCGAATGTGGTGGCGACGCATGCGACCGGAAAGCTGGGCACGAACGATAGCCCCGCCTTGGTCCACCCGAATGTTGTACTGACCGCCACCCAGGGCATCCTGAATGACGCCCTCCATCTCGAGAAGATCGCCCTTGCTCATTTATTACGGCTCGTGAAAATCGAAGTAGGCTGCATCCGGCGCTCGGAACCGCGGCTTGCGACGGCTCCCAAGGTCTGGACTGCGCGGAAGCTGACATGGCCGCCCCCACGACGCAAGGCTTGCAACGGCCCCGGTCTTAGGTCCGAATTCCACTCCCTTCCACATCACGGGGTCCAGTGTTCCCTGCAACTCTATTCGACTACAACGGCGTGCTCGTCGACGACGAAGCGCTGCATCTAGAGGCGTTTCGTGACGCTTTGGCACCTCTCGGCATCGAGCTCACGAGCGAGGCCTACGTCGAGCGCTACCTCGGCTTCGATGATCGCGGCGCATTCGAAGCCATCTTGAAGGACGCTGGGCGGACGCCGACGGA
>DASQDA010000054.1:0-4870 GCA_035634435.1 Polyangiaceae bacterium | reverse complement strand
CTCTCTGACTTCGAGAGGAGGAGGAAGCGTGATAATCAACACGAGTCGACTTAATTCTGTGTTTGCGGTGTGCCTTGCTATCGGCTGTTCGGGCCCGCCTGAGGATGAAGTCCAGAGCACCAGCTCGACGGACCTTCTAGGCTTGGAACGCGCTAGCGATTGGTCGCTGACGCGCGGCGGCGAGTTGTCGGTGGACGAGGATTCTAGCGAAGGTTTACACGCGCTGCGCTTGCGGGCCCTCGGGCGTACGACGACGCTCCGGAGCCGGAGCTTTGGCGTGGAGCTTGCCCCGACACGCGTCTCCGTCGACGTGCGTCTCCCGGAGCAGCAACTGGCGGGCACAGGACGCCTGGACGCTCGGCTCAGCTGCCCATCGCGCGGCATCTTGAACGAGCAGCTCGAGGCCGCGGACCTTGACCCCGTCGCGACGGGTCGCTTTGAAACCGTGACGTTCCAGGTCCCCGACTTGCTCGCGTCCCGGCTAGAGCAAGGCTGCGCTGATCTTGCTGTCGGTTTCCAATTGCAGGCGGAGCGCGACCTCAGCGGCATCTCGTTCGACCGCATTCGGCTCCGGAGCCGCGTGGAGATTATCCGTGAGCCGCGCTGTGGCATGGAGCAGCCAGAAGGGAGCGCCATGGAGGAACTGCCAAACGGGTACCTGCGCCGTCACTCGTGGCGCAGCGGCGCAACCGTTCAAGCCGAGCTTGGGCGCTTTCAGCGGGCGCTGGAGAGCACGCCTGGCGTGCTTGGCCTCGCGGTCGACGATGCCAATCGTCGCTTCATTGCCATCACCGACCCCGACATGCCATCCAGCTTGGAATCTGTCGCGCAGGCATTGGAACGCTGGGAGCCGACGCTTTCGTTCGCGGCCCAGCCCAGTTGCCGCACGGGGGCTGAGCTCAAGGCGGCCCTCGCCGTCATTGAAGGCGGCGAGTTCCATCATCGGGCTGCGGCTGTAGAGCTGGCGTACTACTTGGACGTCGAGGAGGGTCAGTACGTCGTCTACGTTGATCCCCACGAGTCCGAGGTGGGGGAAGCCCTCAGGCGGACTCTCGGTTCACTCGTGAATGTCCGGTACGAGAAAGTCGTCGGACATGACCGCGTGAGCGACGGCGAGCCGCATTTCGGCGCTGCGAACCTCGAGAACCTCAACTCAGGCCGCAAGTGCACGTCGGGTTTTGTCGTGAACGGCCCATCCGGACGTGGCGCGGTGACAGCGGGTCACTGCTTCAATCTCGGCGAAGACGCGTTCTCGGGAATCGAGTTCTACGGTGTCGCAGGCAAGTTTCCGGCGGATAGGAACGCCTGGGATATGGTCTACATCGCGCCCGACGGCGAAACGTTCGCGCCGAAGATCCACACCACACCGTGCTGCCCGTCCGTTCGCTCGGTCGTCTCGAAGACAGCTCCGGTGCTGACCACGCCGCGGCAGTTGGTGTGCATCAGCGGTAGGAACTTCTTAGCGAAGTGCAGCGTTGAAGTGATTCAACTACTCGCCACCAAGAGCATCGACGGTAAGAGCCGGCGGAACGTATGGATCGGGCGCCGTAGCGGCGTCAACATCGCAAAAGAAGGGGATTCTGGAGCTCCGGTTTACATTCCGCTCTCGCTGGACCGGGCGTCCATTGTTGGTATGCACATCGCGGGGCTCATGGCCGCCCCCTTTCAGGAAACCTGGTTCCACTCCGTCAACGACGTGGAGGCGCAGTTGGGTGTGACCGTAGCGTTCTGAGCGCGGCGACGTCACAGCAACCAATCCGCTAGAATGCAGTTATGAGTGGACGGCCGCCGGGAAGACGGAATCTCCTCACATCCGGGCGAGCTGCGAAGTGGCAAGCCGCCGTTAGCATTTTGCTCGCGCTTGCCACGGCTTGCCGAGAGCGGCGCCCGGAGCAGGCCACGAGCGGCACGACGGCAGGGGGGGGGTGGCAAGGTCCGGCGGCTACGGGGTCGCGCTCTACGACTGACGCTGCCGGCGCTGCGCCGGCAGCGCCATCGTCATTGGCCCATTGTTTGCGCTCTCCGATGTTGCCTTCTCCGGCGGAGCAGCCCCAGATTGGCCGCTTTGGGCATCACCGCTGTGTCGGGTCGAGCGCAACCCATGTCTTGTTCAACGCCGGGAGCAGCTCCGGTTCGAGCTTGGGCATAGAGCGTCAGGGTGAGTTAACCAAAGCGGTCGAGGCCGTGCTTCCGCGAACGCAGTTGTTCGAGGTCGGTTTCGGCGAGTGCTGCGCATCCGATGGTGCTCCGCAAGTCTTGCGCCAGCGCTCGTGCCTACGAGTAGCGATGCCGCTGTGTGCGCTGTCCCTGGCGGAGGTCGGCCACGCCTTCGAGCGTATCCTCGAGAGAGCCAAGCTTGGCGAGGGCGCGCTGGGCTTTGAGGTTGCGTATGTCGGAGACATCGGTCCTCGCTGCAGCCCCGCCGATCCCGGATGCTTGCCCTTTCCTTATCTGGAGCCGCACGACGACGAGCAGCGCGTTAGGGCCGGCGACTTCGCGCTGCCATACGATCCAGACCTACCTCGGAGCGTTGTGTCCCGCGACGGTGCTCGCAGTCTCGGAGGCGCGTGTCGCACCGATGGCGATTGCGGCCCTTCTGGCGCTCGGCATACCTGTGCGGCATGGCACGTCGCAGGCCCGAGAGGCGGCAGCCACGTCGCCTACACGACAATGTACGACGACTTTTGTGGCTGCGTGAACCAACAGTGCGCGTGGTTCACCCCCGAGCGCCCGGGGATGGTGCTCGAAGCTCGTTTGCGCGTGGAGGGCTGGGGTGAGCCCAAAGCGCGTGATGCGAGGCGCTTCGAGGTCGGCTTCGGCACCGGTGGCGAAGTCGTGAAAGCGAGGCTCGAGAACGGGTGGATGCGGCGGCAGCTCCAGCGCTGCTATCTCGGCCATCTCGATGCGCTGCCTGAAACCTTGACGCTCGCCTTGAGCGTCGATCGCGACGGCAAGCCGATCTCGCAGCAAGTCGCCGGTGCCGACTCCCGGGTTCGGCCGTGTGTCGAGCAGGTGTTTGCCTGGCTGCAGTTCCCGTCCCGCCGCAAGAACTCCTTCATCAAGGATGAACCCCCGGTTGCGCAGGTGACGGGTGAGCTCAGCCTGCGCGCTGACTAGGGCCGCTCCTGGCGTCAGCCCTGCTGTCGGGAATGTCTTTGGTGGTGGCGCCTGCGGCGGGAGGGCTCGAGCCGATCCGGGAGTTACTGGCGGCGCTGCCGGCGGATTCTCCCGCCGCCATCGCCATCGTCGCGCGAAGAGGCGGAGACGGCGACGCGCCTCAAAGACGTCACCCACGAGCGGCGCACTGCGCTGAGCGCCACGCTGCTCTGGGCGAAGCTATTGGCAGGCGGGCGCCTGATGAGCATCGTTCGGCAACTGGTCGAGCTGCACGGCCGCAATGTGGCGGTAGAGAGTCAGGGCAAGGGGCGAGGCTCCACGTTCTGCGTGCGCCTACCGAGCGCGCCGGACGAGCCAGCTCCATGAGGCGCCGCAGAGATGCGGTGCCTCACTGCACAGTGAGCTGGGAACGCCCCGAGCCCACCTCGTAACGTGCGCGGCCGTTCTGGACATCCACGAAGGTCGGTGCTCCCTCCCCACTGGCAGCGTGCGTCGACTGAGCTGCCACAGGCAAGGACACCTGAGCTCGCACATTGACCGGCAGCACGACCACGACCGCGAGAGCTCCGTTGGGGGCGCGCTCCCAGTCAACGCTCACCGCGCCCCGCTGAGTCGGTACCGTGCCGCGCGCGGACGCTAGAGTGGTTCGGGGTATCACGATGTCGAGCTTCGCCGCACCGGCCGTCGCAATGCGAACACCGAGTAGCGTCTCCACGAAGTCCACGAGCGCGTGCGATCCCCAACCGTGGGAGTGGCTTTCGTTCAATGTGGGCGTCCAGGTCTCCCAGGTGAAGGTGCCGCCCTGCGCCAGAATGTTGCCCCAGCCGGGCCCCGCGCGATCCGTCAGGCGCGTGACCACCGCGTCGACCATGTCAGCCTCGCCGAGCGCCTTGAGCAGCCAGTGCGCGGTCATCGGGCCTTGCTTCATGCCGAGTCGCGCCACGTGAGCGCCGACGGCGGCGTGGTCTGCCGTCGGCGCCACGCCAAACGCAAGCGGATAGGAGCTTGCGTGCTGGGAAGCGTTGGCGCTTTGCGCATTGGACGCGCTCAGGCCGTCCACGTAGGTGCCATCCGGCCGCCTCAGCCGCGCATTGATCGCGGTGGTCAGGTCACGGGCACGCTGTGCGTGCGTGTCAACCTCGGCTGCCGGGCGTCCGAGCGCCTCCGCGGCCACCGCCGCGCTGCGCATCACTTCGACGGCCAGGACGTTCACCGTCGTCCGAGCGGCGGTCGTCATGTCGTAGCCAAAGCGCGAGGAGAGGGGCCAATCCACGATTCCGTACTGGTAGTCGCCGCCGCCGCCGGCCAGGTTCGTGATCAGACCCGTAGTGCCGTTTCGATGCTTCCAGACGTAGCCCGCAATGTTGACGAGCACGGGATAGAGCTTAGCCAGCAGGGTGCGGTCGCCGGTGGTGAGGTAGTAGCGCGCCACCCAGGTAGCGTAGAGCTGCGTGAAATCGGGAATGTCGCGCTGACCATCCCCATTGGGATAAACGGCGTTGAGGCGCCCGTCGGGCCAATAGCGCGCCTGCGAGCTGGCAAACTCCGTCAGAGCTTGCCGCGTCAGATCGCGCTCGTGATACCCCGCCATGGTGGCGGCGGAGATCGCCACGGCATCACCGAGAAACTGCGCCTTTTCGCGGGTAGGCGTGTCCACGAACTGATACGCCGCGGAGTAGAGCGCGGAGCGCTGCACGAGCCCGAACACCGCGTCGAGCGTGGCGTCCGAGCTCGCGAACGTGGCAGCGCGATC
>DASQDA010000053.1:0-3268 GCA_035634435.1 Polyangiaceae bacterium | reverse complement strand
TCGCGGCTGCCGAGGTCAGGACGCACGACCTTGATGGCGACGCGCCGACGCAGACGAGTGGCCTCGGCCTCGTACACCGTGCCCATTCCGCCTTCGCCGATCTGCCGTACGATGCGGTACTTGCCGTCGACGACGTCCCCGAGATTCAGCATACGTGCTCGCTTGGTTTCACTGTTCGATTCCAGCGGCTATGGGCGACGCTGCTGGGGACGCCGTGGGGTTGACCCACTGCAGGGCCGAACGTAGCACGCAGGTGGGCGAGCGGCCGGTTTTCTGCTCCACCGCCGCGCTGGCTACAGCTCCATATAGGCGCCAGGAACCACGAATGTGTCGTCGCGACCGGCGATCGTAAAAACGCCCCAGCAGGCAAGCTTTGTCTTCGCCGCAAACGTCAGATCGTCTTCGGTCGAGCCGAGCGGGCCTAAAACCGCAAGATTCGACCGGTGCACGCCCCACGACCCGGCCCCGTGTTGCAGAACGGCTTCGTGCAGCTCGCGACCTGCTTCGTCCGCGCTGGCCAGTATGGCGACCCGCATGCGCACGGGGCTTTGCGTGCCGGCGCCCGTCAGGTTGACGTACGTCAGGTCCGCGCGCGGTCGCTCGAGTCGAACACCGATGCTCTGCCGTTCCAGAAAGCGGATCAAGCTCGTTTCGTCGAGCCGAGCGATCTCGGGACGCAGGTCTTCACCATCGCAAAGGCCGGGCTTGAAGCGCAACCTGTCGAGCTCGGAGCCGGGGGCGCCGCCCTCCCGATCTTGCACGAACGCGTGAAGTGATGAACCGCTGTTCATGCGCAAAGCGGGCTCGCTGCCGCAGCCGGCAAGCACGACCACGCCGAGCAACATTCGAGAGTACGGGTGCATGGGCCCTGCCGACTCTCTTAGAGCGAGTGCTCCCCGCGCGTAAACAGAAACTGACACGGGGCGATAGCCATCGCCGGCATCTTGGGCTGCCACGACGCGTTTTTTGAGCGTCTGGCGAGGGCGCTCGGTTCGCCGCTCCCTCGGCCGAGCAACCGTTTCAGGCGTGCGTGAAGGCAGCGACATTGATTGCGGCAACGCGGCAGGGTTGGTAGCCTGCCGGCGTTTTGAAGCTCGTACCCTGCACCGTGCTCGGATGCGCTTGGCTGCTTTCAGCCTGCGGTGGAACCCCCGAGACAGCCACCAAGAATAAGACCTTTTATGATTGGACCGTGGCCACGGGCAGCGCAGGCACGACCGAGTTCGAGCAGCGCTACCCGCCGCTCGACTGGGCTGAAGCCGCTCCCCTGCCCGAGTTCATCGGCGTCAGCGTCCTGCGCGGCGGCGTGCACCTTTCGAGACCCAAGAACTGGATCATGCGCGACGGCAACAACGTGCCTGGCCAAGGTCTGGTCCAGTACATCTCGCCGAATGCCTACTCGTTCGCGGTGTACGAGCGTCCGGACGCTCCCGGTGATCTGTGGCGCGACGTGCTGAACCGATACGAGGACGACGTGCAGTCACTGGGCGCGAAGATCGTGGGCAAGCGGGTGCCGATGGCCACCCTGCGAGGGCAGGGCCGATCGTACACGGTCGAGCGCTCCGTCGATGCCGCCAAGGGTCCCTTCATCAGTCGTAGCCGCGAGTATCTGTTGCGCGGCGAGCAGCGCGTCGTGCTCGTACAGATCGTTCACCAGGGCGACAACCTGTCCGCGGTCGATCAAGAGCTCTTGCGCGCCCTCGGCACCCTGGAGGTCCTGTGAGCTTGCGCTTCGCCGCCCCGCTTGGCTGCGCGCTGCTGGCGCTCACAGCCGGCTGCGCCGGTGCGGTCGAGTCGTCCAAGCTGGAAGATGGGGCGCGCCGCGCAGTGCCCGTGGCCATCTGCTTGAAGCCCCTCGAGCGGCACGGCGCCAGCGGCGTCGTCTCCACCCTACAGCCGGAGGACTACTGGTCGCTCATCCTTCCGAGCTTCGACCCGGCGTCAGGCAGCGTCGACCGTTCGGCCCCCGACTGCGCGGGCAGGCTTCTGCTCGATCGGCCGGAGCTGTTGCAAGCGGAAGGCGCGCGCACGGGCTCGATATCGACCAAGCCCGAAGATGCCGTGGTCACGGCCGCTCCGAACGGCTTCCGCATCGTGTGGCTGCGGACTCACCGTTTCGCCGATGGCACCGCGGCAGGGCCGCTGGCGCTCGTGCGCCCGAAGGAAGGCTACGCGGAGGTCTACGCGACGGGGCTTTATCGCGGCAACTCGAAGAGCTCACGGTTCGTGCTGGAGCGCATGGGCCCGCGCATCGTGATCACGGCCACCGACGAAGGCTGCGCAGGGGTGAAGCCGAACGAGGACTGTGAGACCTCGTTTGCGGTGTTCCTGATGCACGCCGGCAGGTTGGCGCCTGCGGCTCATTTCCCGCTCGATCGCATTCACTACGGAGCCGCCCCAGGCGTTTCGGGGACGGTGCAGTATCGGCTCACCGCAACGCCCGTGTTCCACAAGCAGTCCATTCGCGTAGTCGAGCAAGTGGTAGTACGCGACGTCAATCAGGGTCCGATTCGCAAATCAGATTTGGAGCGCGTGTTCAAGCTGAATGAGCGCGGCAATCTGATTCCCACGGCTGACTCGCTGTGGTCGCAAGTGTTGGCGGGCGGAGCGCCCTCGACTGCGACCGGCGGTGCGGCAACGCCGGGCGGCCCTGCAGCCACGCCGGGCAGCAAACCCTGATACGAAGCGCGCCGGGGGGCGTGCTCGTGAGCGGGCTCTGCCTCGCGGCTTCGCTCACCAGCAGAGAAGACTACCCGAGTAGCCGCACTCGGGCCGCTGTAGCAGCGCGTACGTCGTACCGAGCGCAAAGCCCGTCGCGACGCCTACCGCGCCGCTGGCCCACACCTGGCCGCTGCTCTCCCATTCACCCGCGCTGCGGCCAACGGCCGTGAGCACGGCCAACACCAGCGGAACCGCTACGTGACCGGCAAATGCGCCGCCGTTGAAGCGCCCGCCGCTCCACTTGGTCGTGTCGATCAGGAAGATCCCCGCGCCCTGTCCGAGAGCCGAGAACGCGACGAACGAGTGCGTGGAGAACATACCGAACGACGTACAGCCGGGAGCGCCCTGGTTCTCTTCCTGGCACCCGGGGCGATACCCCTTCAACGACTCTTTCAGCGTCTGCTCGTTGATCAAGCTGAGCGTCGCCAGCGTCATCGCGGGCGCGAGCACCGACAGATGCCAGCGCGCCTTCCAGCCCACCGTGACCTCCGGATCGGAGTAAAACACGCGCGGCATCAGCAGCTGCAATCCGCTCGCCGAGAGCGCC
>DASQDA010000052.1:0-3684 GCA_035634435.1 Polyangiaceae bacterium | reverse complement strand
AACTCCGCAGGCGTTCGGGTTCCGCATAGACACCTGCAAGGTGCTCGGGCGGCCGGGCGACGTCACTCTTTCACCCGATGCTGCTCTAGCGGGTAAAACACAAGCCGTTCGCGAGCGAGCACAGCTCCCGCGTTGGGGAGCTGACGCGAGCATTCGTTTCACCGCATTTGACGGGATTTGGTCCGGACTTGAGCTCCGAGGCCGTTACCGCACATGTACCACGTACACTGTCGTTAAAGGCTCTTCGCACGCCGTTCGCCGCTGGCTCCGAGCTGTCAGGTGCGCTCGACCCACGAGCCTGGCCAACCAAACGCTCGCAGCGGACGAGAACCTCGCTCGGCTCTCGCAGCCCGCAGTGGCGCAACCATGCCGATCGGCCTCGCTTGGCGCGACTGGAGCTCCAGCTGGACGTCCGCCTCGAATGGCGCGACCTTCTGCGGGTGATCCTTGCGCGCCTTGCCCGTGCCGCCGACCTGCCGTCGCTCCTCGAGCTGTTCGCCGCCTCGGAGGTGAGCCCCGCCGTCCAGCCTCTCGAACGCGCAGAAAGTGTCTGGCGGGAGACGCTCCAACGGCAGGGGGTCTACGTCTTCGTGTCCGACGAGGGCGTCCGGCTCGCGGCGACGTGCATGCTGGTCACCGCGCCGAATCTGCTCCGTCAAGGCAGGTGCCACGGGTTCCTGGAAAGTGTAGTCACGCATCCCGGCTTCCGCGGGCTCGGTCACGGCAGCGCGGTGGTCCGGGCGGCGCTGGCGCAAGCGTGGGCCGCCGACTGCCACCACGTGCTCCTGCAAAGCGGCCGCGCCGATCGTCGGGTACACCGATTCTACGAGCACCTCGGGTTCGTCCCGGGCCGCAGAACTGCGTACGTCGTCTCGAGAGCTGAGTGAAACACCGCGCGCTCTGGCCACCGTTGCAGCAGCCGGGGGCACGTCGGAGGAGGTGAATGCTGCCCATATCCGCCCGTACCTCGCTTCCCCACGCAGCTCCATGCGGCACAGCAGCTGCGAGGCGATGGTCAGATCCTGACACTCTCCGGGAGCTGCAGCAGTCCGCATGCTGGGGGGCCAGAGGCGTTCACCCCGAAACCTCCCTGCCACTTCAGTTCCGCGGACCTCGCTGACACTTCACAACAGTTCTCCTTCGACTTGCTGCGCCGTGGAGCTTAATCGTCGGGAGAAAGGCGAGCATAGGCGACTCTTGACCCAACCGATCCGCTGATGAAGAGACGCTCGCCGTGCCGTCGTATGAAGCCCTCGAGCGTCAACGCTGAAACGGACGAGGGCTCACGGTAGCGCGTTGGCGAGAGCGCAAGTCGGTAGAGGGAGGTGGCTGACCGAGCGCTTCGTGAGGACGTTCTTCGTTGTACTCTCTTCGGAGGCACTCGAAGGCTCGCTGCTGGGCAGCCCAGTTGCCCAGTAGGCCCGTGCTGGCTTCGTGGTCTCCTGCTTTCAGCGTGCGGCGAAAGCGCTCCTGACGACCGTTCTGCTGCGGCTTGCCGGGCTCGGTGCGCTCGAGACGGCTCCCCAGTCGGAGCCACCCCACCTCGGGTTTTGTGAGCCCTCGCGCGTCCGTCGACGCGAAGGGAGGCCGATTGTCCGGAACCGCGCGGGTAGCCAAGCTCTTGGAAGGCAGAGTCAAATCCGCTGTACCTCTCGGCCGTCCGGGCTTTCAACACCTTCGCAGCGGATGAGATAACGCGAGAAGGCGTCGACGATCGCTAGCGGATGACACTTGCTGGCCATCCAGCGTGCGAACGTTCCCCTTGAAGTCGACACACGACGTCGTGTTGGGGCCCGATACCGGCGCAAGCGGCTCCGCCCAGGCCTTGGTCGCTCGCGCGGTGGCGGCGCTGCAGGATGAGCCCTCGTCGCCGAAGCACCTCGCCACTCGTACTCTGTGCCGGCAGCTTCAGCTGCGGACGATAGTGCCTGCTCCATGCACGAAGCTTCCTCGGTCCCCAGGTTGGGTGCAGCTCGCGAGCTGCGACCAACGCAGTCCTCCATCTGCTCCGACACTTGCCTCGGCTCGTGCGTGCGGCCGTCGACGTCGTTCGCTCATCCCTGCAAGTTGTGGCCGGCCTTCCGATATCGGCGCAGCCACACGTAGCCGATCTGCCGACTGACCCCGAGCTCTGGGCACAGCTTCGTGAGGGGTGAGTCGCCCCTCGCCGTGATTCCATCGCTTGTCCCATTGGAGCATGAGCTTCACTCGCGCCTTCATCGAATCCGTCTCCTTCTCCGGCATGCGAGCCACTGTCAGGGATGTCCTGGCATTGCACGAACCGGATGTCAGGGATGCCCTCGGCTCGACTCCTCAAGGTCTCTCCCGCTCATACCGAGCTACTCCGAGAGCATGTCCGTCCAAACGAGTGCGGGTGCCCGCAACGCATCTCGAACGCATGCGCATATCGAGTATTATCGCCTCATTCAAGTGGCCAGTCAGCAGCGGAACCATGTCAACAGCTCGAGATGAAGCTACCAGGCCCATGGCGTGGTCGTCGTCCCGGTGCAGGCCAAAAGCGCTCAGGCGTTCGACAGCACATCGGCGCGGCCAACGACATGGTCACGTATGAGCCTGTGCACGTCACATTGCACCGGGCGCTGCGCTCGTCGCGCAGCCAGCACCTCTTTCCGACGCTGCTCTACGCGATCGCGTAGGGCGCCGCAGCGCTTTCCGCAGGCATGCGCGGCTTGGTAGTTCGCATTGCGCGGCAGGTAAACAAGCGCTGGTTCGTCGTGGCCCAGTCTGGACCGATCGGTGGCACGGCCGCGCGTTGAACGTCGCCCCGGGCTTTGCGAAAGGCTCTGGTTTACGTGCTCGCCAACTTCAGAGAACACGTGCCGTCCGCGTGTCATCCCGTGGACCCTGTGCGCGCCAGAACCTGGCTCTTGGCCCAGAGCTGGCGCAAGCACTTGCTGTCTGTGCACGACGCGCCCAGCAAGCACTATGAGCGACCAGCAGCCGAATCATAGACGTTGGACACGCACTTCCAGCTGCCGAAGCACAAATGGAAGCACGCTGCTTCGTACCTCTCGCCACCGACCTGCTGAACGAGGCGGGTCGGCAGCTCGCTCGCTGAGCGCACGGTTCAGCCGCGCGTTTCGCACAGCGCTGCGCGGACCAACAGCGAACGCTGGCGCTGGAGAGGTCTGCGTTCGTGCGCCCTAAGCGTCCGTGGCCGTGTCGAACCGGGGCGGCGAGCTCAGCGGGTGACTGACGGGGGCGGACGCCTCGAGGCCGCGCTCTCGGACGACCAGTAGCGACGTGGGGCAGCGCTGGACGATGAGCTCCGATTGGACACCGAACAGCCGCTGCTCGAGGCCCCACTCGGAACCGACGCCGATGATAACCAGGTCGTAACCGCGCGCGCTCTCCTCGGCCACGGCTTCGGCGGGCGATGTGTGCTCGACCACCTGGAACGTGACATCGGTGGGTCGTTCGCCCGCTTGTTCCTTGAACACTTCGCGATGCACCTCGGCGGCGCCCAGGCGACTGCGTTGCACGCTCGGCGCGACCACGTGCAAGATCGTCACTTCCGCCTGCGTGCGCTGCAGAACACGATGGGCCAGCCGTAGCGCCATGCGGTCGTGCGTGCTCCCCAGAAAGGGCACGAGCACGCGGCGCACGCTGCGCAGGCCGCGGTCGACCAGCACCCCCACGTCGGTGTTCGCATTGCGCATCACC
>DASQDA010000051.1:0-7847 GCA_035634435.1 Polyangiaceae bacterium | reverse complement strand
GCGCGGCTCCGTCCGCGGCCCGACCGGGTCGCGCTTGCATGACGCGCTCACGCTTTGTGAGGGCACGCTGCGTCGTTTCGGCGGACACCAGGCTGCTGCGGGTGTCGAGCTCGATGCGGCGCGCTTACCCGCCTTCCGGGAAGCCTTCAGCGCCGCTGTCGCTCGCGTTGCTGCTCTGCATCCAGCGACCGTGCGCACGCACGGAGCGCGCGTGGCGCTAGCCGCGGAAGACGACCCGTACCGGGTGCTGGCGGACTTTGCGTTGCTCGAGCCTTGCGGCGAGCTGAATCCTGCGCCCGAGCTCGTTATCGAGGCGCGGGTCCTGGTTGCGCGCGAGGTGACCGGCGGGCATTTGAAGCTCGAGCTCGAGCTCGCGACGGGCCGACGCATGGGCGCCTTCGGGCTGAACATGGGCGCGCGGGCTCCGAGCATCGTTGGAACGGCGACCGTAGCCGGCCGCTTGCGTCCCGATCGCTACCGCGGTGGCGACGCCGTGGAGCTCTGCCTCGAAGAAATTCTCTAGCGTCCCGGCCGCTTTCAAAAGGCGCTATCGTGGTGCCATGGCTGAGCCCTTCATTCAGTTCCAGGGCGTGCGCAAGGCGTTCGGGGCCAAGGTGGTGTACTCGGGTCTCGATCTGGAGGTGCGGCGCGGTGAGGTGCTGACGATCGTGGGTGGGTCGGGCGTGGGCAAGAGCGTCATGCTCAAGATGCTGATCGGTCTGCTGAAGGCGGATCGCGGCACCATCAGCTTCGACGGCCAGGACGTCACGAACATGAAGGAAGAGCAGCTGGCTCGCGTGCGTCAGCGCATTGCCATGCTGTTCCAAGGAGCGGCCCTGTTCGACTCCCTGAGCGTGGGTGAAAACGTTGCCTATGGCCTGGAAGAGCACTTCCGCGACCGCATGACGCGCGAAGAGCGCCTGGAGCGCGTGGCCTGGGCCCTCGGCCTGGTGGGGCTACCCGGCATCGAGCAGATGCGGCCCGCCGACTTATCGGGCGGTATGCGCAAGCGCGTCGGTCTGGCGCGCGCAGTGGCGGTGCGACCCGAGGTGGTGCTGTACGACGAGCCCACGACGGGCCTCGATCCCATCAACACCGCGCGTGTGAACCACCTGATCACGGGCCTGCAGGAAGCGCTGAACATCACCAGCATCGTGGTGACGCATGACATGAAGAGCGTCTTCACCGTGAGCGATCGCGTGGCGATGGTGCACAGCGGCCGCATCATCTGCGTCGGCACCACCGAGGAGTTCCGCGCTGTCACGGACCCACGAGTGGCTGACTTCATCGCCGGTCGCGCTCCCGCAAAGGAAAGCGTCGAAACCTTGTTGAGCAGCTGAGCCCGCCTTGCCATCTGGGCGAGGAAGACGCTCGTGAGCAACGGACCTCGTGCTAGCGTCCCGGCGCCGATGACGACCGATAGCCGTTTTCCGGACTCTTTCGTGTGGGGTGCCGCCGCTGCTTCGTATCAAATCGAGGGCGCCGCCACGGCGGACGGCAAGGGCCCCTCCGTGTGGGATATGTTCTGCCGCAAACCAGCCGCGGTGTGGAACGGGGAAAGCGGCGACGTCGCGTGCGATCATTACAATCGCTACCGCGAGGACGTCGCGCTCATGAAGCAGATTGGGCTCGGCGCTTACCGCCTCAGCATCAGCTGGCCACGCGTCTTGCCCGATGGGGTGGGGCAAGCGAACGAGGCGGGGCTTTCGTTCTACGACCGCCTGGTCGACGAGCTCCTGGCCGCCGGCGTCCAGCCCTGGGTCACGCTCTTTCACTGGGACTATCCGCTCGCGCTCTACCACCGTGGCGGCTGGCTCAACCGCGACACGGTCGAGTGGTTCGGCGAGTTCACGGACCTGGTGGTGCGACGACTCTCCGATCGCGTGCAGCATTGGATTACCCTCAACGAGCCGCAGGTCTTCATTGGCGCCGGTCACCACGAGGGGCGCCACGCGCCGGGCGATCAGCTGGCGTTCGCCGAGGTGCTGCGGGCGGGGCACCACGCGCTGATGGCGCACGGCCGCAGTGTTCAGGCAATCCGCGCCGGCGCGCGGACGCCACCGCGGATCGGTTATGCGCCCGTGGGAATGCCGAAGCTGCCCGCCAGCAACTCCGCCGCCGACGTCGAGGCTGCGCGAGAGGCAACCTTCAGCATTCGCGCCAAGAGCGCCTGGACGAACACCTGGTGGATGGATCCGGTGTTGCGCGGCAACTACCCCGAAGACGGGCTCGCCTTGTTCGGCACCGAGGCACCCACGCCGCGCTCCGGGGACATGGAGCTCATCGCCCAGCCGGTCGACTTCTTCGGCGTGAACATTTATCAGGGCACGCCGGTGCGCGCTTCAGCGGCCGGCCCCGAGGTCGTGCCCTTCCCGACCGGCTCCCCCATCACCGCCTTCGAATGGCCCGTGACGCCAGAGGCTGCCTACTGGGGGCCTCGCTTTTTCTGGGAGCGATATCGTACGCCCATCGTCATCACCGAAAACGGGATTTCGTGCCGCGATTGGGTCGCTCGCGACGGCAAGGTGCACGACCCGGACCGCATCGACTTCACGGCCCGGCACCTGGTCGAGCTGTCGCGAGCGATTCGCGACGGCGTTCCAGTGGAGGCTTATTTTCACTGGTCCATTCTCGATAACTTCGAGTGGGCGCACGGTTACAAGCACCGCTTCGGGTTGGTTTTCTGCGACTACCCCACTCAGCGTCGTATTTTGAAGGACTCGGCCCTCTGGTACTCGGAGGTGATTGGCTCCAAGGGCGCGTCCCTGTAGGTCCGCCTCTTTTGTGTGGAAACCTGGCGTGCTCGGGGTGACGCCAGCCCTGCGATGGAGGACACTCTCCCAGCTCAAGGCATGGCGCTCCGTCGGGAAGTCAAGGTTGGCATGTTCGTGTTGGCAGGCCTCGCTGCCATCGCTGTGGTGATCTTCCTCATCGGCGAGGAAAGGAACGCGTTCGCCAAGAAGGCGAGCTTCTTCACGGTGTTCCAGGACGTGCAGGGTCTGCGGCGCGGCTCCCCCGTTCGCATGGGTGGCGTCGACGTGGGTTCGGTATCCGGCGTCGCTTACGGTGAGAAGGCGACCGACGCGCGGATTTACGTGCATCTGTCGGTGGTGGCCAGCGAGGCGCGGCGCATTCGCAGCGACAGCGTCGCCACCATCGAGAGCAAGGGTCTGCTGGGCGACAAGATGATCGTGCTGACCGTGGGCGGCCCCGGCGCGGCAGCGGTGCCACCGGGAGCGCAGATTCGCTCGCGCGACGCCGAGGATATCTCCGCCATGCTCTCGAAGCTCGGCGCTGTATCGGTCCAGGTGGAGCGCGTCGTCGGCAATCTGGAACGCACCACGCAGTCGCTGGCGGACGCCAAGTTCCACGACGATTTGAAGGCGAGCGTGAGCTCGATGAGCCAGCTGCTTGGCGCGCTGGAGCGGCGCGAGGGGTACGCCGGCAAGCTCATCGGTGACCCCGCCGAGGCCGAGCGGCTCTCGCGAACCCTGGCCAACGTCGAGCGCGTGACGGCCGACCTGCAGCAGACGAGCCGCAGCGTAAACCAGATCCTGGGGCGCGTGCAGTCGGGTCCGGGCCTGGCCCACGAGGTTATCTACGGCCAGGAGGGCGAGAAGGCGGTCGCGCAGTTTGGCCACGCCGCAGAGGAGATCGGAACCACCCTGCGGGGCATTCGTGAGGGCCGCGGGCTCGCGCGCGGTTTGCTGTTCGGTGACGGCAACTCGGAAAAATTTGCCGCCGATCTCAACGCAATGAGCGGCGACATGAAGCAGATCGTCGCTGACCTGCGTGCCGGCAAAGGCACCCTGGGCGCTCTCCTGGTCGATCCATCGATTTACGAGGACCTAAAACTGGTGCTCGGGAACGTGCAGCGGAACAAAGCGCTGCGCGCACTGGTTCGCTACTCGATCAAAAAAGATGAAGCAGCCCCGCGAGTCGAGGACCGAGGAGGCGGGGCACTTGCCCGCCCAGCCACAACGAACCCCTCAGCAGGGGGCAGCGTCCCCGGCGCCGCCCTCGAGACCGGCGCCCGAGCTAGCGACGGGCCCTGAGCCCGACGGCACGGGCGACTCGGGCCTGGTGTCCGAGGCGCCGAGCTCAGCCGCTTTGGGAAGTCCACAGCTACCACGCTATACTCGCGGCATGCGGATCTTCGAGCGCCTCGGGCGTGCCCTCGTCTTGCTGGGGGTCTTCGGCGCGGCCTCGTACTTCGCCGTGCACTTTGGCTGGGGCGGCCTCTGGACGGGTCTCGAAGCCGCGCACGCGGTCACGACTCCCGGCGCGGCGAAGGCGCCCTACGACCTCACGCAACTGACCGCCGTCAACGAGACGCTCAACACGATTCGCAACAAGTACGTGGACCCGAGCCGCGTCAAGCCGCGGCAGATGTTCCTGAGCGCGCTCAATCAGATCCAGCGCGAAGTCGCGCAGGTGAGCGTCCACTACGAGGAAAAGTCGCCGACCATCCGGGTCCAGGTGGACACCGAAGCGGCGGAGTTTCGCATCGACAACGTGCAGGGCCCCTGGGACGTCGCTGCGCGCCTGCGCGAGGTGTTCGCCTTCCTGCAAGCGAACCTCAAGGACAGCGGCGTCGACCTGCGCGAGGTCGAATACGCCGCCTGCAACGGCATGCTGCGCACGCTCGACCCGCACAGCGTCTTCCTCAGCCCTGAAGCGTACCGCGAGATGAATCTCTCGACCTCGGGGCACTTCGGTGGCCTCGGCATCGTCATCTCCGTGCGTGACCAGCAGCTGACGGTCATGCGCCCCATGCCCGGCACACCCGCGGGGCGTGCGGGCTTCAAGCGCCTGGACCGGATCACCAAGATCAACAACGAGTCCACCTTGAACATGCCGCTCGACGACGCGGTGAACCGCCTGCGCGGCAAGCCCGGCTCCAAGGTGACGATCTGGATCCATCGTGAGGGCGCCGACGGCTGGCAGGGCGCGCGACCCTTCGAGCTAACGCGCGAAGAGATCCAGGTGAAGTCAGTCGAGGCGCGCACGCTCGCCCCCGGCATCGGCTACGTGCGGCTCAAGCAATTCCAGGCCAGCACCTCCGATGAGCTCGACCAAGCGCTCGATGAGCTTGCCAAAAAAGAGAAGCTGCGCGGGCTGGTGCTCGATCTGCGCAGCAATCCGGGTGGCCTGCTCGATCAAGCAGCGAAGATCGCTGATCACTTCCTGGAAGACGGGGTGATCGTCTCGACGGTGGGCACCTCCGAAGGTCGCGACGAAAAGCGAGCGATGCGGCGGGGTACGGAGCCCAACTACCCGATGGTGGTGCTCGTGAACGAGTCGAGCGCCAGCGCCAGCGAGATCGTCGCGGGCGCTTTGAAAAATCAGGAGCGCGCGATCATCGTGGGACAGACCACGTTCGGCAAGGGCTCCGTGCAGCTCGTGTTCCCGCGGGTGACTCCGGACAACGCAGCACTCAAGCTGACGATTGCCCAGTATCTCACGCCGGGTGACGTGTCGATTCAAGGCGTCGGGGTTCCGCCCGATATCGAGCTCGACCCCATGACGGCGGATACGCTCGAGATGGACCTTTACCGGTCCGAGCGCTCCTTCCGCGAGCGCGATTTGAGCAAGAGCCTCACCGGTACGTCCCAGCGCAGCACCGAGCAACCGTTTTTCCGGCTGCGCTACAACCTGCCGGAGAGCGAGCGAGCCAAGATCCGTGATCGCGGCGGTGACGTCGACGACGAGTTCCAGCTCGACTTCCCCATTCGGGTCGGACGTGACCTGGCGGCTAAGATGGTCGCGGGCAAGCGCGGCGAGCAGCTGCGTGCGGCCAAGCCTTTCCTGGAGAAGCTGCAACAGGCCGAGATCGAGGCCGTGAGTCAGGATCTGGCGAAGCTTGGAATCGACTGGGCTCCCCCGCCCAAGGATTACAGCGGCGGTCTCAAGCCCACCGACTACGAAGTGAAGGTTCAGACGGACCGGGCCAACGACACGGTCAACGCCGGTGAGCCGATGACGCTCAAAATATCGGTGAAGAACAAGGCCGCTTTGCCTGCGTTCCAGGTTCGCGCCATCACCAAGAGCGACGGCCCCTATTACGACGAACGCGAGATCGTGCTTGGGCGGCTCAACCCGGGTGAGACGAAGACCGTGAGCGTGCCGCTTGGGTTCTGCGAGGTCGAGGGCAAGAAGCCGGGCTCCACCAAGCCCGTCCCGGAGAACGCCTCACGACGCTGCAAGATCCCCCTCGATGCCGACCAGCGCTCCGATATCGTGATGGTGCGCTTCTTTGCGGAGGGCACCGATCCACCGCGCGACGTCGAGCTGCGCCCCACGGTGCACGCCTTGCCGCAGCCGATTTTCGCGTACACCTACCAGGTGACCGACAATCGGCCGGGCAACGGCGACGGTCAGATCGCACGTGGAGAGGGCGCGACCGTTTACTTGACGGTCAAGAATGTCGGCAAGGGTGCGTCCTACGAGACTCAGGCCAACCTGCGCAACGTCACGGGCGACGGCCTCTTGCTGCACGCAGGGCGCTTCGACGTCTCCAACATGGCGCCCGGCGAGGAGCGCCAGGTGGCCTTCACGTTCGACGTGCTGGAATCGTTGGCGGACGCCATGGTCAACGTGGAGCTCAGCGTGGTCGATCGCGACCTGCGGGTAATTTCCAGCGAAAAGCTCAAGCTTCCCGTCACGCGCAGCCCACTGGGGCTGCAAACTGCGGGGGGTCGGGTCACCGCGACGGCGCCGGCTGGCGTGCGCGCACAACCCGTCGGCGCAGCTCCCCTCGTGGGCGAGCTCGAGCGGGGCGCCGTCGTTGAGCGCACCGCAACCTCCGGTCCCTTCACCAAGGTGAGCTTGGGCGGCGACCGCTTCGGTTTCGTGGAGAGCAAGCTGGTTCGCGACGCGACGGCTGCCGCACGCATCGCTTTCAAGCCGCTCCTGAACCACTCGCCGCCGCTGCTCGAGGTCACGCCGGCCAAGCTGGCGACCCGCGAGAGCCGCGTACACATCGAGGGGCAGGCCACGGACAGCGACCGGGTGATGGACGCCTTCGTTTTCGTCGGCCCGCGCAAGGTATTTTACCAATCGAATCGCAAGGCAGCCGATCCTACCAAGCTGAAGTTCTCGTTCGATGCCGAGCTCGGTCCGGGTATCAACGTGATCACCGTCGTGGCGCGGGAGAACGAGGACACCGCGTCGCGTTCGACCATGATCGTGCGGCGCGACGGGCCCAATGGTGAGCCGCTGCCGACGCCGAAGGCGGACACCTCGGAGAGCTGGGAGCTTGCCGGCGAATAGCGCCGCGGACTGACAGCGCGGGAGAAAGGCGCTAATAGGTCGATCGCATGAAGTTCGACAGCGTCAGCGTCGTTGCCAAGGCCAACATCTACTTCGATGGACGCGTGGTGTCGCACACCGTTTTGTTCGAAGACGGCTCCAAGAAGACCCTCGGCCTGATCTACCCGGGGGAGTACCACTTCGGTACCGACGTCGCCGAGCGGATGGACATCATCGCCGGCGAGTGCCGCGTTCGACTCGACGGGACGGCTGAGTGGACCCCACAGGCGAGCGGCTCTTGCTTTCGAGTGCCGGAGAAGTCGGGCTTCGACATCAGCGTGCAGAGCGGCATCGCCGAGTACGTTTGCTCGTTCGAGTGACGAGAGCCTTGATGGCACCGAGCGCGCTAGGAAGGCAGCGAATCCGCGCGTTAGAACACCGCGAGCGTCTCCGATTTCTCCGTGAAGGGAAACACGGCATCTGAGTACAGGTGCGTCATCTTGAAGGCGCCCGACCCGACGAGCTCGTCGCTCTCGCTCAGCAACGCGGGTAGCCCACAGCTCGCGTAGAGCAAGCGCTGGGGTGGGCGATCGAGC
>DASQDA010000050.1:0-9855 GCA_035634435.1 Polyangiaceae bacterium | reverse complement strand
GGCGTCGGCGGATTCGCGCAGCAGAGCGCGCAACGTGCGCTCGGGAGCACGGGTGTACGCCTCGGGTGCGTGCTGCATCCGAGCCCTGCCAATCCCAAGGCCAACGCGGGTTGGGCTGCCGTCGTCGAAGCGCAGCTGCGGGAGCTCGGCATCGATTGCAACGCGTGAAAGCCGCTGTTGCGCCCCCCCTCGTTGTCTTCCTGTCGGCCTTGCTGGCGCTGTGCCTTCTAGCCGGCGGCGCCATTCTCGCCGTGAATCCGCCAGACCCCGCGCCGCTCAGCGCGAGCGCGCACGAATTTTCGGCCCACCGCGCCCACGCCACGCTGTCACGACTGCTCGCGAACGTGGGGCCGCACTGGGTTGGAAGCGACGCCAATCGCGTGGTGCGCCAACGCATCGAGGTCGAGCTGGCGGCGCTGGGCCTGGTCACGCGGGTGGTGAGCGGTGTCAGCTGCAGCCGCTTGGGCATGTGTTCGGAGGTGCACAACGTGCTCGCCGAGCTGCCCGGGCGCCTGCCGGGCCGCGCCGTCGGCATTGCCGCCCACTACGACTCGGTACCCGTGGGTCCGGGCGCCGCCGATGACGGTGCCGGCGTGGCGTCGGTGCTCGAGGTCGCGCGCGCGCTGCAGGCAAGTGGTGGCCCCGAACGTCCTGTACTGCTGCTGTTCACGGATGGCGAAGAGATGGGTCTGCTGGGCGCAAGGCAGCTAAGCAAAGATCGCGCTCTGCTCGATCGCCTGGCTGTGCTCGTGAATCTGGAGGCGCGAGGTGTGGAGGGACCCAGTCTGATGTTCGAAACGAGCACGCCCAACCTAGAGCTCGTCTCTGCTTTCGCCCGCAGTGTCGAGCGTCCGGTCGCGAGCTCGGCGTTTTACGCCGTCTACAAGGCGCTCCCCAATGACACCGACCTCAGCGTGCTGCGCGAGGCTGGCGTCGCCGGCCTGAATTTCGCGTTCATCCGCGGAGCTCGCCACTACCACACTCCGCGTGACGATCTGGCCCACCTGTCCCTCGCCAGCCTGCAGCACGAAGGCGAGCAGGCTCTCGCCCTTGTCCGCGAGCTCGACCGTTCTCCGCTCGGAGCAAGCCGAGACGACGCGCTCTTCTTCGATGTGCTGGGGCGCAAGCTGCTCGTGTTTCCCCTTGCGCTCGCGCGCTGGCTTTCGGCTGCCGCCGTCAGCGTCGGTCTCCTGGTGCTTGGCCTCCAACTTCGCAGCGGCTCGCTGCGGCTGTCGCACATCGGCGCTGGCAGCGCAGCGTGGTTGGGTGGTGCCGCTCTCGCGCTGCTCGCCGGGCTCATCCTCGACGCCGGCTTGCGACCAAGCGGCGCGCTGGACGAGCCATGGCCCGCCAACGGCGGCCTCATCGTGATGACCGCGCATGCTGCTACCCTCGCGGCATTGCTCGCGGCGGCCGCCCTCGTGGGTGCGGCGCTGGAGCCCCGGGCAACGCTTTGCGCCAGTCTCGCGGCCTGGCTGCTCTTGCTGGCCGCCGTCACCTTCTGGCTACCCGAGGCCTGCTTCGCGATGCTGCTCCCTGCGCTGGCCACGCTGCCCGCAGCGCTCATACAACGGCCCAGCCAACACCTTGCAATACCGCTGCTCGCAGCCTTGCCATTGCTGGTGAGCACGACGTTGTGGGCGCCCATCGATCGGCTCGCGTACGACGCGCTCGGGGTCAACGCACCCGTGCTTTCTGCAGCGTTGGCCTGGCTGGTGGTGACGCCTTTGCTTGCGTACGCGGCGCTGCTCTCGCGCAAGCAGCGCGTCTCGGCCGCAGCGCTGGCCAGCGCGTTCTCGCTGCTCGCGTTCGCTAGCGCGCTTTTCTCACCTGCAACCTGTCTGGCGGCGCCCGCTCGCGTCAGCTTGGCCCACCAGAGCGATCTCGACCGCGACACGGCGCGCTGGCTCGTCGACGCACGCCGATTGCCAGCTGAGCTAGCGAGCGCCGCGAGCTTCGCGCCACATCCGCTCGATGAGGTACCGTGGTTCGGCGCCTGGCTTGGCGCCCGCCACAGCGCCCCAGCGCCGCTCGTCGCTGGGCCGGCGCCGACGCTGGAGCTCGTCCGGCGCACGCCACTTAAGGCCGGCGGACGCACGCTCGAGCTGTTGCTCAGGCCAGGGAATTCCGCCGCACTGGCGCTCACCCTCGCGCTGCCGGCGCATCGCGTCACCCGCGCCACCGTCGACGGAGAACCGGCTCCCTTACTGCTCGTCGGCGCCCGCCAGCTGGTGACTCGCGTCAGCCCAGCTGCGCGGGGTGTGCGCGTCGAGCTCGACGTAGCTGGGGCCGACCTCATCCACGGTCAGCTGTTGGAACACACCAGCGGTCTGCCGCAAGTAGCCGCTCCGCTCGTACGCGCCCGCAATCGGAGCGCCAGTCCATCCCAAACGGGGGACGTGAGCATCCGCAGCCGTCAGGTGCGGTTCTGACGAGCTTTGCGCGCCCCACAGGTCTGAAGGCCGGAATGAAACCAGCACGTGCAGTGTGTGCCAGTAGACACTCGGAGCTCGGCGATCCCGCGCCTCCGACGGAGCTTTGACGTAGCCCCGGCCAGCGCTCTGGGCTACTGCAGGTCCGCTGCCTGGCAGGGGTGAACCTCACCGCGCCCGGAGACAGAGGATTCATGCTCCCCACCGTCACTTGGGACGTCAACCCGATCTTCCTGCCGCTCCCACGAGTCGGCGTCGCGATCACGCTGGGCGTCATTGCAGCGGCGAGCATCCTGTACGGGCTCGCGAAGAAGGCCAACGACCAGCTGGTGTCCGGTCTATTCTTCGCGATTCTGGCCGGGATCGTGGCCAAGTTCATGCCGGACAGCTACGGCATTCGCTACTACAGCTTGCTGTTCGTGTTCGTCTTCCTCGGCGGCCACGCCCTGCTCAAGTGGCAGATTGAACGGGCGGGCGGACCCGCTGAAGATGCCAACGACTTCATCGTCTACGGCGTCATCGGTGTGCTGGTCGGGGCGCGCCTCGGCCACATCCTGTTTTACGACCTGGAGAAGGCGCTTGCCGACCCTCTGTGGGTGTTCGAGATCTGGACCGGCGGACTGGCAAGCCACGGCGCGGTGATTGGCCTCATCATCGCCATGTACCTGTTCACGAAGCGGCGGGGCATTCCCTTCCTGGAGGGATCCGACCGCTTCGCGTTTTCGGCAGCGCTCGGCGCCACGCTCGTGCGCATCGGCAATCTGCTCAACTCCGAGATCGTGGGCAAACACACCGACGGCACCTGGGGTTTTCGTTTCCCGCGGTATGCACCGGACGCGAACGACCCGCCGCTGCGGCACCCCAGCCAGCTCTACGAGATCGCTCTGGGCCTGAGCGTGCTCGGTCTGCTTTTCCTGATCGACAAGCGTCTCGGTAAGGAGAAGCGACCCCGCGGGGCGATGATCGCTTCGTTCTTCGCGCTCTATTTCAGCGGCCGCTTCGTCGTCGAATTCTTCAAGGAGTACGAAGGTATCTCGCCCGATTCGCCATTGCGGATGGGGCAAATCCTGAGTCTGCCGGGCATCTTGCTCGGTTGCTACGGCCTTTACTGGTCGTTCAAGAATCGGCTTCCGGCAAGCTGGCCGGGCGCAGAGCCTGTTCACGACGACGAGGACGACGAGGACGACGAGCCAGAGGACGACGAAGACGAGGACGAAGACAACGAGCTCGAAGACGAGGGCGAGGAGGTCGACGAGGACGACGAGCGCATTGCTTCGAAGCGGGAGCGTCGGGGCGCCGCCGAGAGCGCCGACCTCGACGTCTCCTCGGAGTTCGACGCGGACGGCCGCCTCAAGCGTGTGCGCGACAAGAACGACTGAGCGGCGCCTTGGCTCCTCGACCGCGGGGGCGAAGCGCCGCCACGAAGCCGGCTCAGCCGCCGAGCACGTCTGCCATGCCGTAGCGGCCGGGGGGCTTGCCCGCGAGGTACTGGGCGGCGCGCAACGCACCGTGTGCAAACAGCTCACGGCTCGACGCACGGTGCGTGAGCTCCAGCCGCTCGCCAGCACCAAACAGGAACACCGTGTGGTCGCCGATGACGTCTCCCCCGCGGATGCCAAGCACGCCCATCTCGCTGTCAGTGCGGGCACCGACGTCACCCGAGCGGCCATGAAGCTCGTGCAGCTCGGGCCGCGCTGAGCGGGCCGCCTCGGCCAAGCGCTTGGCCGTTCCACTCGGGGCGTCGATCTTGCGCCGATGGTGGATCTCCGTGATCTCCACGTCGAAGCTCGGCCCCAAGCGCCGGACGGCTTGCTGCACCAGCTCCGTCAAGACGTGAACACCGAGGCTCATGTTCGGGGCGGTGAGCACGGCAGTGAGCTCCGCCGCACGGGTCAGTGAGCGCTGCGCAGCCTCGTCGAGCCCCGTGGTCCCGCTGACGATGGCCACGCGCTGACGAGCCGCGGTGGTGAACAGTGCCTGGACAGCGGAGGCCGTCGAGAAATCGATGACCACGTCCGCTCCCAGCAAGCCGGAGCTCACGTCGGCAGTGGTGACCACGCCGATGAAACCGAGGCCCGCTAGCTCGCCGATGTCGCGACCCAGGCCGGGATCACTGCTGGAGCACACGCCCCCGACGATGGACACCCCCGCCGCATGCGCAAGGCGAGCCACGGCCAGCCCCATGCGCCCCGTTGCACCGAAGATCGCCAGCTTCAAGACGCAGCCTCGAGCGCACGCACCACTTGCGCGAGCTCCGCTCGACAGGCAGCGCCCGCTTGGATGAGCGGAGAACGTACCGCAGCGCTCATCTTGTTGGCGGCCGCAAGCGCGGCTTTGATGGGCTGCGGGCTCGGCTCGGAGAACAAAGCGCGGTACAGCGGATACAGCCGGCGGTGCAGCACGAGCGCCTCCGAGAAACGCCCCGCGAGCGCCAAGTCGACCACCTCGCTCACCTTGCGCGGATACAGGTTGGACGCGACACTGACGACGCCCTGCGCGCCCACGCTCATGCTCGGGAGCGTCAGCGCGTCGTCGCCCGAGAGCACGAGCACGCCCTCTTTGGCTGTCTGCAAGAGCTCCTGGCAATAACGGACGCCGCCGCTGGCGTCCTTGAGCGCCACCACGTTGGGGCAAGCGTCCAGGAGCCGCAGCAAGGTCGGCACCTCGAGCTCGACCGCGCTCCGGGCCGGTATGTTGTAG
This sequence comes from Polyangiaceae bacterium, assembly GCA_035634435.1. GTDB lineage: Bacteria > Myxococcota_A > Polyangia > Polyangiales > Polyangiaceae > PMG-095. The sequence continues at coordinate 4,723 of DASQDA010000050.1, read as the reverse complement.
AGCATGATGGGAGCATCAATCTGCTCCGCGATGGTTTTCACATGCTGGAAGAGGCCCTCCTGTGACGGCCTGCTGTAGTAAGGCGTCACCAGCAGGACGCCGTCGGCGCCTGCCTCGAGCGCCACGCGCGAGGCTTGCACGGACTTCTTCGTATTGTTGCTGCCGGTACCAACCACGACGCGGGCGCGGCCCTTCGCCGCCTGCACCGTGTGGCGCGCGAGATCCCGCTGCTCCTCATCGGTCAAGGTTGCACTCTCACCGGTGGTGCCCGCGGGAATGAGGCCCGTGATCCCGGCATCGAGCTGCTCCGCAAGCAGCCGGTCGTAGGCATCCCAATCGATGCTCGAGCCATCGGGGGTGAACGGAGTCACCAGCGCCGTGTAGACGCCAGGCGGAAACGCTGCCATGCGGCTCCTTTGCCGCGTTCCGTGTGCGAAAACAAGTGCTCCCCGCGGCTGCCTGCCGCCGAGGCGGCGCGGCTCGCTAGAAAACTGCACCTCGAGCGCCTCTGGCCTCGTCAGGCGCGCCGCGCGAAGCTTGCTACGAAGTAGCCATCGGTGCCGTCCCGGCCCGGGAGGAGACGCAGACTGTGGCCTTGGGCGTCGATGCGCCCCACGAGCTCGGGCGCGTCGAAAGGACAAGGCTCGAGCAGGTCCGACACCTGCGCGACCACCCCTTCGCCCTCTTCCTCGAGCACGCTGCAAACAGCGAACACGACCCTCCCGCCGGGTCTGGCACGTGTGGCAGCCGCGCGTAGAATCTGGGTGGCCAGCTGCGCCAGGCGTCCGGGGTCGGCCGCGTCCAGGCGCGACACGATCTCCGGTCGGTGACGCAGCGTTCCCGTGCCGGTGCAGGGGGCGTCCACCAGCACGCGGTCGAAGTCGGCCGGAACCTGCGCGGTCCCCGCCGTCCAGTCCACCGCTGCTCGCTCCGGCAGCGGCAACGCCAATCGCTCGAGCTCACGGCCCAGCGCGTCGAGCTTGGCCGGATAGAGATCGGCCGCCCACACGCGCCCGGCAGCTCCAACTTGCTCCACTAGCAACGAGGTTTTCTGACCGCGGCCCGCGCAGGCATCGAGCACGCGCTCGCCGCCGCGCGCTCCGAGCAGCAGCGCGATGGCCTGGGCACCCTCTTCTTGCACCACGAACGCGCCCTCCGCATAGCCGGGACGCTTGCGCAGGTCACCGAGGCGCTCGAGCCGTCGCGCTCGCGGCGACACTTTGCCGACCGGCGCCGTCGCGAGCCACTCCGGAACCGGGCGGCCTGCCACGAGCCGAACGGCCACGCCTGGCATGACCCCGTCGGCACCCAGCAAGGCCAGCGCTTCTTCCTCACCGACCGCCCCGCGCAACCGCTCGTGCAACCACGCAGGTGCGCTCTCGCGCAGCGCCGCCGCCATTGAAAGCCGCTCGCCGCCGCCCGAGAGCTTGCGCAGCACCGCATTGACGAAGCCCGCCATCCGCGGCCCGCGCTCCAGGCGTACCGCCTCCACGGCGGCGTTGACCGCTGCGAAAGCCGGCACACGCTCCAGGATCAACAGCTGGTACGCGGCGACCAGCAGGTGAACGAGCGTCGTTTCGTCTTTCACTCCCGTGGCCATGTAGCGCTTCAAGCGCGCCTCCAGCGCCGGGCGCGTGCGCAAGACGCCGTAGGAAAGCTCGGTCGCGAGACCACGCTCGCGCGCGTCGAGCTGCGCTGTCCGCGACAGCTCGGCGTCGAGCGCAGCCGCGGTGTACGCTTGCTGGAAGAGCACGCGCCCCACCACACGGGCCGCCACGCTACGAGCAGAAGGAGCCGGGGTCTTCATCGTCATCAACCCGCGCTCTTCGATTGACGCACGATGCCATCCCAGCGCCGCTCCACGTCGTTCTTGAAGGCCACCAGCATCAGCCCAATCAGGATGCCCATGCCCACGATGTGCGACAGCTCGCGAGCACGCAAAGGCAGCGGACGGCGCGTGACCGCCTCGATCAGAAAAAACATCAGGTGTCCGCCATCGAGCACGGGAATGGGCAGCAGGTTGAAGAGCCCCAGGTTGATGCTGATGAGCGCCATCGCCCACAGGAAGTAGTCCGTACCCTTGCGGCCTTCGTCACCCGCGACCTGGAAGATGGTGATGGGTCCGGAAAGCGACTTCACGCTCACGCGGCCTTGAACCAGGCGCACGAGACCGACGAGCACGAAGCGCGTCATGTCCCAGGTTTCCTGCACCGCTTTCTCGAGTGCGTAGCGTATGGGCGCTGGATGCGAGACACGTTCCTCGGGCGCCACCGGGACCCAGTGCTGCAGCTGCAGGACGTAGCGCTCGAACGACTGCCCATGCTCGTCCGTGAACTCCTCGCGGCGCAGCTGGATCGTGCCGGAGCGCAAGCGCCCGTCGCGCGCGGCTTGAAACTCGATGCGATGTGGACGGTCGGGCTCGGCCAGCAGACGCTCGCGAAAGGTCGACCACGCGGGGACGGGCTCGTCATCGAGGCGCACCAGCTTGTCGCCCGGCCGCATGTCGGCCTTGTAGAACACCGACTGCTCGGGAACGATGGCCGCGTAGAGGTCTGCGAGCTCCATCCCGGTACGCTCGAGCAAGGTCGTGCCACTCGCGTCCGGAGTGAGCGCGACAACGCCCGCCTCCAGCACGGCCATGTCCGCCAGACCACCGAGCGCGTTGCTCAGGAACACTGGGCGCAAGTAGGTGATGGGCAGCGTCTCGCCCGCATTTTCGCCGAGCGCGTCGGCGAGGTCCATGAAGCGGCGCACGGGCGCCCCGCCCACGTGCGTCACCACGTCGAAGGTGCGCAGCCCCGCGCGGTACGCAGGCGACTCGGCGTTGGGGACGCCGATCACGGGAGCAGGCGGGCTCGGTTGAATGCCCACCGTGCCGATGCGCTCGACCATGTCGAGCTGGCGGCGCTCGACGGTATCAGCCGCCGTTACCTCGACATCGAGGTACTTGTTGTCGCGAAACACCTTGAAGCGCAGAGGCTTACCAGGGCTCTTGGCAACGATGCGCTTGAGCTCGTCGAAGGTGCCGACCTCTTGGCCGTCCACCGCCATGATGCGATCACCCGGCTCCAGCTTTCCGTCAGCAGGGTGACTGGGGAGCACCATGCCGACCGTGGGCGGCAAGAACGGCCCGTCGCTGACGAACACCGCGAAGTACAACAGCACGGGAAACACCAGATTCATGCTGGGGCCCGCCAGCACGATGATGATGCGCTTGTAGAGCGAAAGCGACTCGAAGGTCCGCTTGCGATCCTCCGGCAAAACCAGGTCGCTCTTGGACTCCTCGAGCATTCGCACGTAGCCGCCGAGCGGCAATAGCGAGATGCAGTACTCGGTCTCGCGGCCGTGTAGTCGCAGGATCTTCGGACCGAAACCCAGGCTGAAGGTGAGAACTTTGACGCCGAATGCCTTCGCAAACAGGAAGTGCCCGAGCTCGTGCACGAAGACGAGCGAGCTGACCAGAATGATGAAGTAGACGACGTCCATCGCGACAAAGCCGAGCGCGGCGCGCGCGACCGTAGCATGCAGCCCCAGGGCCGGGTAGCGTTCGGCTGCCCATGACTGAGCCCAAGAAGAAGACCTCGGATAGCTCGCGCGTCACGCTGCACCAGCTGATGCTGCCCGAGCACGGCAACGCGCTCGGCAATGTTCACGGCGGACTGATCATGAAAATGGTCGACGAAGCCGGCGCTATCGCCGCCATGCGCCACGCCCAGCAACCCTGCGTGACCATGGCCATCGATTCGATGACCTTCCGTCAGCCCGTGCACCTCGGTGAGCTGCTGGTGTGCAGTGCGCGAGTGACGTACGTGGGCCGGACCTCCATCGAGGTGTCCGTGCAGGTGCACGCGGAAAACCCGATCACCGGCGCCGTGACGCATACGAATTCGGCGCATCTGCTGTACGTCGCTCTCGGCTCGGACGGGCGTCCTTCCAAGGTGCCCGGGCTCGAGCTGGTCACCGACGAAGACCACCAGGCGTGGGCGGAGGGTGAGGTCCGACAGCGTGAGCGCCTCGCGCGCAAGGAGCGCGAGGCAAAGGCCGTGTAGGCGGGCTAGGCAACGGGCCGTCAACGCTAGTCCGTGGCCGCCTCTTGCTGAAGTGGCCACGTCTACACGCACGTCCGCCATGCCGCGACGTCAGAGCAGACGCCGAGCGCGAGAGCTCGGCCATCACGGGTCTCTACCTTCGCTAATTCCCGAGACCGACTTGCGGCGGCTCATCGCTCCGCAGGCGGAGAGGGCTCGGGGAAAACCCTTCTGCGCGCGCGAACGAGCTTGGCGTTGACGAGTTCTCGCACGCACATGCGGCGGGGACCCGCATAGCGGTACGCGCCATAGTCATTTTCGCGGGCGCGCCTCGCGCGATTGATAGATCAGGCGAGCTCTCGTACAGCGGGCACACCAGAAAGAGACTGCGACCCCACACGCGCCCACGCCTCGGATGCCCAGGATTGAAAGCGTGTTCCCTCGCGCGGTACCTTGCGTCACTCGTGATTGAACGCGCGACAAAGCGGTTAGGCAGGCGGACGCGCGCTGCAGGCACGCTCCGGGGACAATGGCAGCTCGTGCTGGCCATCCAGGGATGCAGACTGGGCGTGGGCATTGCTCGCCTCGTCGAAGAGACGGGCCTCGCGCGAGCCACCGTTTACAGGTATCTCAAGCTCCTCACCGACGCGGGGGTGCCGCTGCATGCGGACACGGTCAACGGAGAGAAGCGGTAT
>DASQDA010000049.1:0-11312 GCA_035634435.1 Polyangiaceae bacterium | reverse complement strand
GACTCCAACCAGATCGCGGAGGGCTTCCAGTGGGATCTGCGCGTCGGCGCGAGGTGGCATCGTTCCGCGATAGGAGCTTTCCCGGCCGCGAGCAATGGCCGGCGAGCATCCGAACAAATTCGTAGCCTTGGCGCGACAGCGCCTCATCGTGCGTTCCAGAGCAGCGACGCGTTCACGAAAAACGCACGCGGCGCCGGGCGATTGCCTGTTTTGGTGGCGCTCACGCCCCGGAACGACAAAGCTGCGCCGGGCGAGCTGGAGAAAACGAAATTCGGGATCTGGAATGTGTCCAGGTTCTCGCGCAACGCCGTTTGCCTCGAGCTTGCTTTACAAGGCCATATGACAGAAACCCCCATTCAATTTCCGGGGATGCCACCCGTGCCGCTCCGGTGGATCACCACTGGCCTCCTGGTGGCGGCCGCCATTTTCCTGGCCTGGACCGCCTTTTATACGGTCCCCGCGGAGTCCGAAGGTGTCGTCCTCAGACTCGGCCGCTTCAGTCACGTGGTGCCCTCGGGCTTGCACTTCAAAGTCCCGTTCGGCGTGGACACGGTCCGCATCGTTCCCGTCAAGCGGCAGCTGAAGCAAGAGTTCGGCTTCGGCAGCGCCGACGCCACCAACGTGTCGCAATCGAGCCCGGAGGCGGAATGGGAGGAGGAGAAGTCCATGGTCACCGGCGACCTGAACGCCGTGCTGGTCGAATGGGTCATCCAGTACCGCATCGACCGACCGGACCACTACCTCTTCAACGTTCGCAACGCCGACGCCACCCTGAGGGATGCTTCGGAAAGTGTGATGCGCGAGGTGGTCGGTGACCGCACCGTCGACGAAGTGATCACCATCGGCCGGCAGGAGGTGGAAGATCACGCGCTGCAGCGGCTTCAGGCCGTGACCGCCAGCTACAGCATGGGCATCAAGATCGACCAGGTGCAGCTCAAGAACGTCAATCCACCCCAGAAGGTGCAGGCGTCGTTCAACGAGGTCAACCAGGCCCAGCAAGAGCGCGCGCGCGCCATCAACGTGGCCAACGGCGAGTACAACAAGTCTATCCCCCGCGCCCGCGGCCGGGCGGCGCAGGCGGTCCGCGAAGCCGAGGGTTACGCTCAAAAGCGAGTCAACGAGGCCGAGGGCGACATCTCGAAATTCAACGCCTTGCTTGCCGAGTATTCGAAGTCGCCCGAGGTCACGCGTCAGCGCATCTACCTGGAAACCATGGCCCAGATCCTACCCAACGTGAAAAACAAGGTCATCCTGGCCGAGCAACTCAAGGGCGTTCTGCCGCTGCTGAATCTTCGGGGCATGGAAGAAGCTGCCAAGGGAGCTGCGCAATGAGCGTTCGATTCTTACTAGGCGTCTTGCTGATTGCGGGACTGCTGGTGCTTTCGAGCTCTTTTTATACGGTCGCCGAGACCGAGCAAGTGATCATCACGCAGTTCGGCAAGCCGAGCGCGGACCCCGTTACCCAGGCCGGGCTCCACTTCAAGACGCCGTTCATCCAGGAGGTCAACCGCATCCACAAGCAGGTTCTGGAGTGGGACGGCACGCGGACCGAGATGGCAACGCGTGACAAGCTCTACATCGCCGTGGACATGTTCGGACGCTGGCGCATAACCCGCCCACTCGAGTACTTTCGAAGACTGCGGGACGAGCGCAGCGCGCAATCGCGGCTAGATGACATTCTGGGAAGCGAGACGCGCAACGCAGTCGCCAAACACGACCTCATCGAGCTCATCCGCACCAGCAAGGACCGCCAGCCAGCACGGGACGAGAGCTTGGCCCCTTCCGAGGACAGCGCCGGGGACATCGGTGCCTTGCATCCAATTCGCAAAGGTCGAGCAAAGATCGAAGAAGAGATCGAGAACGCTGCCAGGCCCAAGCTGGCGGAGTTTGGTATCGAGCTGCTCGACATTCGTCTGAAGCGCATCAACTACAACCCGAGCGTCGTCGAAAAGATCTACGAGCGCATGATCTCCGAACGCCAGCAGATTGCGTCGCGCTTTCGCTCGGAGGGTGAGGGCGAAGCCGCCAAGATCTTGGGCGACAAGGAGCGTGACCTGAGCGTCATCGAATCGGAGGCTTACAAAGCGGTGGAGGAGATCCGCGGCGCTGCCGATGCGAAGGCCACGGCGGTATACGCCGGCGCCTACGGGCAGACCGCGGAGGCACGGGGGCTGTATGCGTTCGTGAAGACCATGGACACCTATCAGCGCGTCATTGGTCAGGACGATACTCTGGTGTTCTCGACTGGCAGCGAGCTGTTCCGCTACTTGAACGATGCTTCGGGGACCGCCCCGCGCTAGAGGCGACGAACCAGCGCCTGAAGCAGCGCCCGGGCGTGCTCAGGCGCTGCCTCTACCAATCACGTTGACGCCCGGATCGGCGGTGGCGCCCACGCTCTGACGCCAGCGCTCACGTAGCTCGTCGTAGGTGACGTCGTCAGCGATTGGCGCAACCTGGATGTCTGGCTCGGCCCAGCCTGCGGCCGCGAGCTCCCGCGGGTCGAGCCCCAGCTGGCCGAGCGCGTAGTTGACCGCCTGGAATACTGGTCGGTTCGGGTTTTCTCCCGGCTCCAATGGCGGCGGCACGTCCGTCAGCTCGACAGCGTCGAAGTCCGAGATGCTGTCAGTCCCGCGAATGACCAGCACTGCGAAGGGGCGGTCCCGCTTGGTCGCCACGATGAATCCGATGCCTCGCTTGGCCGTCATCCTCTGGTGTCCCGTCTTCAGCACGCTGGCTCCCGAGGAGGAGCTCACGTGGGCTACCACGCCAGGACGCTCAGCGGCAAGCCGGCTCGTCCGTCTTGCAGCAAGCAGTGCCTTGCAGCCGTTCCGTTTTTCCTCGCGAGAGAGTATGGGAAGCAGGCCCCGTCGAGCCTCGCCTCCACGCGGCGGCTCCGCCGATTTCGGTGACGGACGTTTCACACCAGCCTCCTAGCTCGTAGGGGCGACCCCACTCAGTGGCCCGCATGCCTATCATCTCAGTAGCGAACCTCAGCAAGACCTACGCTTCGGGTTTCTCGGCGTTGAAGAACGTCAATCTCAGCATCGACAAGGGAGAAATCTTCGCTTTGCTGGGGCCGAACGGCGCAGGCAAGACCACGCTCATCAACATCATCTGCGGCATCGTCACGCCGAGCAGCGGCACCGTGTTTGCCGACGGGCACGACGTCGTCCGTGACTACCGCGCCGCCCGCGCGAAGATCGGCCTGGTACCGCAGGAGCTCGTCACCGACGCGTTCGAAAGCGTCTGGGCCACGGTGACCTTCAGCCGCGGTCTGTTCGGCAAGCCGCCCAACGCGGGCTACCTGGAAAAGGTGCTGCGGGATCTGTCCTTGTGGGACAAGAAGGACAGCACCATCATGACCCTGTCCGGGGGCATGAAACGCCGTGTGCTGATCGCCAAGGCGCTGTCGCATGAGCCGCAAATCCTGTTTCTCGACGAGCCGACGGCTGGCGTCGACGTGGAGCTCAGGCGCGACATGTGGGAAATGGTTCGGGCGCTGCGGGCCAGCGGGGTCACCGTGATCCTCACCACTCACTATATCGAGGAGGCCGAGAAGATGGCTGACCGTATCGGCGTGATGAGCAAGGGCGAGATCATCCTGGTGGAAGACAAGGTCCAGCTGATGCGCAAGCTCGGCAAGAAGCAGCTGACCCTCAGCCTGCAGGCGCCGCTCGAGCGGGTGCCACCCGAGCTCGCGAGCCCCAATCTCGAGCTGTCGCCGGAAGGCACCGCGCTGGTGTTCACGTTCGACACCCAGGCAGAGGAGAGCGGGCTAGGCCGCCTACTCGCCACGTGCACGCAGCTCGGGATTGGCTTCAAAGATCTGCGCACGAGCGAGCGCTCGCTGGAAGACATCTTCGTAAGCCTGGTGAGAGCATGAACCTCTACGCAATTCGCGCGATCTACAAGTTCGAGCTGGCACGCACTGCGCGCACTCTGGTGCAGAGCATCGTCTCGCCCGTTCTGTCGACTTCGCTTTACTTCGTGGTCTTCGGCGCGGCCATCGGCCCCCGTATGGCGAGCTTCGGTGGGGTCAGCTACGGAGCCTTCATCATTCCCGGCCTGATCATGCTGTCGCTCATGACGGAGAGCATCGCGAATGCTTCCTTTGGCATTTTCATGCCGAAGTATTCGGGAACGATCTACGAAATTCTGTCGGCGCCGATCTCGCACCTCGAGATCGTGATTGGCTACGTGGGTGCCGCCGCCACCAAATCGATCTTGCTGGGGCTCATCATCCTGGCAACCGCCCGCGTTTTCGTGCCGTTCGAGATAGCTCACCCCGTGTGGATGGTTGCCTTTCTACTGCTCACTTCCGTCACCTTCAGCTTGTTCGGCTTCATCATCGGGATTTGGGCCAAGGGTTGGGAAAAGCTGCAGGTCATTCCAATCATGATCGTGACGCCGCTCAGCTTTCTGGGCGGCAGCTTCTATTCACTCAGCATGCTGCCGCCCATCTGGCAGAAGCTCAGTCTGTTCAACCCCGTCGTGTATTTGATCAGCGGGTTTCGCTGGAGCTTCTACGGTGCTGCCGACGTGGCGATCGGCGTCAGCTTGGGCATCACGCTTGGCTTTCTGGTCGTCTGCATGGCCCTGGTACGGTGGATCTTCAAGACGGGTTATCGTCTGAAGGCCTGAGCGTCATGACACGGTCGTGACACTCCACCTCCGGGCGAGACGAGCAGGGCCCGCGGGGCACGCTTGCTGTGCGCGAGTCAATCCGGCGGGAAGCTGAGCACGATGGTCACTACGCGCCACCGATAGGAGATCTTTACTGACTGGCAGGAGAGATGCTGTCGCACACTTTTTAGCCACAGCACTCGACGCAATCGATTGTCAGGCTACGCTGTCCGCTTCCGACGCGCCGTGGCGTGGCGGGCACCGGGGGGCTTGGAATAGGGAAAGCTTCGAAATGCACCGGCGCCGATTGAGCGCCCCTGCCCCGGGAGAGTTCAGCATCCATGTCAAGGCGAGCCAAGAAGCAGCAATCGGACCGTGCCCCCGTTAGCGGAACACGCGTTTCAAACAAGAGCCGAAGCCAGCGCAAACAGCAGCGTCGCAAGGCAAAGCCGGTACTTGCACTCGTTCAAATCCCCGCCACCAGCAGCGCCCCATCCCCCGTTGCTGCGGCCAGCTCGCTGCCTGCCGTTAAGAGCCTCGCGCCGGCCCAGGTCGCCGAGAGCTGGCGGCCCCTGGCGGCGAATGAAGGTGCTGAGCGTTCGGTTGCCGAAGCTCTGCCCGATGTGGAGCTCTCCTTCTTCGACGGAGGGAGCGCCTTGGCTCCGTCGGTGGCGCCCGCGGCAGCGTCAGAGCCCGTCCAGAGTCTCACGGACGATGTGGACTCTTTGCTACTGACGCCCGAGCAACAGCAACGCCGCCAGTGGTTCCGTCGACAAGTGACTACACTCATGGCGGGCATGGGTGCTCTCGGCACCGTGGCCATCGTGGCCCGTATCGCGTCTTTGTTGTAAAGTTTTGCTGACGGCGCAGTCTTGGGCGCGCCGTTTGCGCTGCAGCCTGGCCGCTCAGGGCAGCGGTTACACCTTTGGTGTATTCTGTGAATGCCAGCACGGACGACATCTGACGCTGGCGTCCGCGGCGCTCGCGACCCTGTCGGTCGCGCGAAAGGAGCCACTGTCTTGTTAAAGCATGTTGTCGCGTCCGCCTCGTGTGGAGCTCTCATTCTGCTTGCCCTCAGCGGGTGTTCTGACGCTGAGGATGATGGGGGTGGTGCAATGGGTGGCTCCACGGCCGCGGGCGGTTCTAGCGCGGTGGGCGGCTCGACTGCCAGCGGCGGAGCGTCGAGTGGCGGCTCCACAGCGAGTGGCGGCTCCACCGCGAGTGGCGGCTCCACGGGCGTCGGTGGGTCGAGTGCAGGGGCTGCGAGCGGGGGCAGCCCCAGCAACGCTGGTGCGACAAGTAAGGGCGGTAGCAGCGGAGGTCCGACCGCAGGCGGCGGCAGCAGTGGTGCGGCCATGGGTGGCGCACCCTCGAGCGGCTCCGGCGGTGGCGGCGCCGGCGGCGGTGGCGGCAAAGGGGGCAAGGCGGGCGCCGGCGGGATGGGCGGGAGCGGCGGCGTCGGTCAGGCGGGCGCAGCGGGCAGTGCCGGCGCGTCTGGCAGTGGCGGCGCGCCTACGGCCAATTTCAGTTTCTTCGTGACCAGCTACGAAGGCATGCAGCGGCTATCGAAGAGCGAGAAGGGCTTCGGCGGCGACCTTCGCTATGAGCAGCCGGATGGGCTAGCCGGTGCCGACAAGATTTGCTCTGAGCTCGCCGAGAATTCGCTGCCCGGCTCGGGACAGAAGCAATGGCGCGCCTTTTTGAGCGCGGCTTCGGGACCTGGAGGCGCTCCAGTGAACGCCATCGATCGCGTGGGCAACGGCCCTTGGCATGACCGGCTGGGCCGCGTGGTCGCGATGACCCGAGCGGATCTTCTGAACCCCCGCCCGGCCAACGCTCATGTGCTCATCCGGGACGACCTCCCGAACGAGTTCGGGGTCCCCAATCACCGACCCAACGGTACTCCGGTGGACAACCACCACGTGCTGACCGGCTCCAACGCTCAGGGCCAGCTTTATGGTCCCAACGCTACCTGCGCCAGCTGGACCAGTCTGCAGGCGAGCGCTGGCAGGCCTCGCATCGGCTTCTCGTGGATCGTCAGCAACCGCATCCACTGGATTTCTGGTCAAGACGAAGGCGGTTGCGGCGCCGGTGTGGTGTTGACCGATGGCGGAGGCTCGGACCCGAGTAACCCGGTAGTCGGGTCGGGTGGCGGCTATGGCGCTATCTACTGCATGGCGGTGACCCCGTAGCGCGAAGGCGGGCCGGGCCCCGCGCGAGGCTTGGCCGGCTCACAACGCGAGCCGCGTGCGAATCTCTCGGGCGGACACTAGAGTTTTAGACCATGCGGCCAGCGCCCTTCGTAGTTCCCAGCGCGCTCCAGGACGTGTTGGCGGCGGCACGGCGCATTGTCGTGCTCACGGGGGCGGGCATCTCGGCTGAAAGCGGCGTGCCGACTTTTCGCGACGCGCAAACGGGGCTCTGGGCGCGCTTTCGCCCGGAAGAGCTGGCAACGCCCGACGCCTTTCGTAGCAATCCAAAGCTCGTGTGGGAGTGGTACACGTGGCGCAGAAGCTTGCTTGCCACTGCGCAACCAAACGCCGGCCATCACGCGCTGGTGGAGCTCGAGCGGCGGCTTCCTGACTTTACACTCGTCACACAAAACGTGGACGGGCTGCACCGCCAGGCGGGCAGTCAGCGGGTCATCGAGCTGCACGGCAACATCGCCCGCACTCGCTGCTTCGACGAGAACACGCTGGTCGAGGTGTGGGACGACCAGGGTGAGGTGCCGCCGCGCTGTCCGCGCTGCGGCGGGATGCTGCGGCCGGACGTCGTGTGGTTCCAGGAAGCGCTGCCAGCGGCGGCGCTCACGGCGGCCACCCGCGCCAGCGAGGCATGCGACCTCTTCCTCTCCATCGGGACCTCGGGTCTCGTTTACCCGGCGGCGAGCCTGCCCTTGGCGGCGTTGGCGGCTGGAAGCGTGGTCGTGGACATCAATACGGAGCCGACGCCTCTCGCCGAGAGCGCGAGCCATGTGCTGCGCGGCCCTGCCGGCACCGTGCTGCCCGCCCTCGTGCGTTGCATCCTTCGCTGAAGCTGCTGACCTGCTTAGCGGACCGGAGCCGCCCGCAAACAGTGGCCGTCCTCACAGACGTTGACGAAGCCGGGGTACGTCGCATCGCAGTCTTCCGTGCTGGTGCAGCGGTCACACACGCCCTCGATACACACGAACGCGCCGGCGCCCGTCTCACAGGCTGCGGGGGTCGCCTCGCTGCAGGCGCCGACGGCCTCGGGGCTGAGCCGACAACCCGCAGCAGGGTCACAGGTTATATTTGGTGCATACGGGTATTCCGTCTGGCAGTCGGCATCGCTGCGGCAGCTCTGGCACGTGCCGTCACCCAGCACGGTGCCCTCGTCGTTGAGGCACACCAACAAGCGCACGGGCCCCCTGCAGCGGTCCAGGCTCGAGCGGCAGGCCTTCCCCTGTACGATTGGGTTGTCATTCGCGAACAGATCGTTGAACAACGGAGAGACGCTCTGCTCCGGCGCGGAACAGTTGCGGTCGAGGTCATATCCGCTCAGCCAGAGCTCGCCAGGAAAAGTGCCCGCGATGACGGACATGCTGACGTCTCCGCAATGGGAAGGCACGTCGTCGCCGTAGTAGCCGCCAATCAGCTCGCGGCTCCCGGGGTCGTACGCGCAGCGCACCGTTGGAGTGCAGTCGCGCAGGTAAACCAGCACGTCTTGCGCGGCGCCTGCACACTCGAACCCGCAGGAGCTCGCGGACGTGAGCGCCTCGTCGTAGGTAGCGGGGCAACCGAAGACGGACGGCTCGAGCTCTCGCCGGCATTGCCCAGCTTCGTCGATGTACTCCGCGTCGCTGGTGTCGCCGGCAGTGCCCGCGAGGTCATCCGCGCCGCCAGCTCCGGCGGTTGCACCCTTACCGCCCGCGCCTCCTTCGGAGCTGACGACCAACCCGGAAGGCCCGGAGCAGCCAGACAGCAGCACAAGCAAGGCGAACAGCGTGGACCCGTGTCGTTCCAGAAGAGGCATGGCCCGAAGGCGACGCAAGCTTCGTGCCGCAGCAAGCAGCGTTGCCGCTCAGGCAGCCGGTCGCCAGAGCGTTTCCTCGAGCACCGCCAGCATACTCAGGGCTGCGGCTGGGCTGGGTAGACCGAGCATTTCCTGCGACTCATGAGTGGCTGCTTCGGCGAGCTCCGACCTCAGCTCCTCGATGGCACGCCCGCGCGCCGCGTTGACCCGGGTGCGCTCGGCGGGCGCCAGGTGCGTCTCGAGCCACGCGCCAATTTTCCACGCCAGTGTGGCATGTCGCAGCTCGTCACGGCTGATCTGGTCCATCGCCGCGGAAATCTCGGGGTCGGTCGCATGCAGTGCTTGGTAGCGGCCCACCACAGCACCAAATGTCTCGCGGACGCAGCCTTCGACGGCGTTGTCGAGCGCCAGCGAGAGGGTGTCGCGCGCCGCGACCTGGCAAATCTCGACCGCGGGAACGCGCCCTCCGCGCCGGACCGCAAGCTCCGTCATGCGGCGCGTGTGGCGCCGCTCATCCGCCGCTGCGCGCTGACAAGCGCGTGACAAGGCTTTGGGTGCGCCCCGTTGGGCCAGCTCGTCAGCGAGACGTTCGAACGCAGGAACGGAAGCAGCTTCGAGATGAGCCGACCCCGCCAGGTACGCGCCGAGCGCCGTGCGCTCGGACCTGACGGGCGGCGAGTGGGACGCGACGGGCTGAAGGCCGGGCGGCCGCCGTCCCACACACGCGTTCGTTCGCTTCTGGTTCTCGGTACGCACGACGCGCACCTCTCCGGCTTCGGAGATGGCCAGCGTGACGTCGGCGGTGACCAGCGGACACTCCTCGATGGTTTGGTTCGAGGTGAGCGTCCATCCGGAGCCTGAACGCTGCGGCAGCGGTGCGTCGCATGCGAGCACCCAGTGGTTGTTCGCGAACGCCAGCAGCGCGGCCTCGCCAGCCGTATCGACCGGCGCCAGGAGCTTGGCGAGGTCTGCCGCAGAGCCCAGCCGGGTGACCCCGTGAGCGTCGCTCACGACCAGCTGGAAGTTGCAATGTCCCGGACGGCACGATGCGGCGAAGCCTGGCGTGGACGGCGTGCGCTGCAACTCGCGTTCACAACTGGCAATGTCGGAAGCACTCGCGCACGGCTTACCCACCGAGAGCAAAGGCTGCGTTGGCGAGTCGCCCATCTGGCGTCGTAGCTCGGCGTGATCGAACGCACGTGCGGGTTTGAGATCGAGCAGCACGTTGCGCGTGCCCTCGACGCAAGCTGCGCGTTCTCCGCTGGCTACGTCGCGCCCAGGCGCCGCTGGACCGCCGGCGTCGGCTGCTGCGGAGGGAACGCTCTGCACGGGTACCGAACGCACGCGCGCTGCAGTGCCCGAAAGCTGCGGATTGGTCGCGCGTGACTCCGAGGTTGCCGACTTCGGCGTGCACCCTGAGCTCACCAACGACCCGACGGCGACTGCCTCGAGCAACCAGGCGTTGATTTGCGAACTTCGCATGCATTTTCTATACGTTGCTCGCTGCGCGGAAGCCAATGCGCTGCTCGCCACGCGAACAACGCGCTTGTACCGTCGGTACAGCCGGTGCTACAAGCCCGCGCTCGCGCATAAATCGAGCCTCCGGGCACCGGAGTGGCACTCGGCAAGAGCGAGATAGGCGAGTGGAACATGAATGAACCCATCCCGACGCAGCTGATTTCCCTCAACACGGCCGCGTCTCCTGCGGTCGAACGCGGCCGCACACACGGGCTTGAGCTCATTTTTTGGCTTCTGGAGCAGCGCTTACCGGTGCTGCTGGCCATCCCTGTGGTGTTCGCGGCACCGGTTGCGGTGCTGGTGGGCGGGCCGTGGTGGGTGTTCCTGCTTGCCTACGCGGCGGTGCCGCTGTTCGCGGTCTTGGCGCCGCTGATGTTCCTCGTCTACCGCTCCCATCAACACGATGCCGGGGCTGCGGACTGGGAGGAATTTCTCGAGTGGCGGGATCCGACGCAGGCGGACCGCTGGCGTGGCAAGAAGATTCCGATGTCGACAGTTTACGAAGCGTACGTTTCGGAAAAGCTCGATTTCAAGCGCGACGTCTACGCGACCATGCTGCGCCGCAATCAGCTGTTTCGCTTCTGCTTCACCTGGGGCGACATCAAGTTCTATTTCTCGGAGTTCTTGAAGCAGAATCTGATGCACAGTCTGCGCTCCGACCGCAGCGACATCGTGCCGGTGTACGACCGCGGCAACGACTTCTACAACTGGTTTCTCGGCGAGAGCATGGTCTACACCACTGGCATCTTCCGGAGCCCCGAGGAGTCGCTCGAGCAGGGTCAACTACGTAAGCTCGACACCATCTGTGACTCGGTCCAGATGCAAGCGGGCGATCGCCACCTCGACATCGGTTGCGGCTGGGGAACGCTGCTGGTGCATGCTGCCAAGCGAGGCACCTTCAGCACGGGTGTCACCCTGGCCAAGGAGCAGGCGGAATGGGCCAACGAAGCGGCCCAGAAGGCTGGCGTCGCTGACCGCGTGCGAGTCATCGTCGACGACTATCGTAATATCGGCGCGGCCCAGTACGACAAGATCACCTGCGTCGAGATGGCCGAGCACGTGGGCATCAAGAACTTCCAGAAGTTCCTGCTCCAGGTGAAAGGGCTGCTCAAGGACGACGGCGTCTTTTATCTGCAGATTGCCGGCCTACGCCGCGCTTGGCAGTACGAGGATCTCGT
>DASQDA010000048.1:0-1657 GCA_035634435.1 Polyangiaceae bacterium | reverse complement strand
GCCGCATCGTAACGCGGCTAAGCGCGAGCGCCCAACCCACGACTCAAGGTAGAAGATGAGCATCGACACCACTGCCATCGAGACGCATTCGAGCGAAAACCGACGCTTCAATCCGAGCCCGGAGTTCGTGCAGCGGGCGCGTATTCAGTCGCTCGCGGAATACCAGCGGCTGCACCGCGAAAGCATCGACTCGCCGCAAACCTTCTGGGAACGCGAGACCCAGGGACTCGTGTTTCGTAGCCCGTGGAAGCAGCTCCTGGATTGGAAGCTGCCCCACGCTCGCTGGTTTCTGGGAGCCACGCTCAACGTGAGCGAGAGCTGCCTCGATCAGCATCTTTCGACGTCCCGGCGCGACAAGGCCGCCTTGATCTGGGAGAGCGAGCCAGGCGAGACGCTCACGGTCACCTACGCGGAGCTGCATCAACAGGTCGTGCAGCTCGCAGCTGGGATGCGCGGGCTCGGGGTTGGCGCGGGTGACCGCGTGGCCATCTACATGGGCATGGTTCCGGAAGTGGTCGTGGCCATGCTGGCCTGTGCGCGCATCGGCGCGACGCACACGGTCGTGTTCGGCGGGTTCGCTGCGGAGTCCCTGCGCGATCGCATCAATGACTCGGGAGCCACGCTCGTGCTCACGCAAGACGGCGCCTTGCGACGCGGCAGCATCGTACCCTTGAAGGCCACCGTCGATACGGCGCTGCAAGACACCCCAAGCGTCCGACACGTGATCGTGCACCGCCGTCTGGGCGCCGAACGCCTCCCCATCGACATGAAACCCGGACGCGATCTGGAGTGGAGCGCGGTCCGGGACGGAGCGGCAAGCGAGCTCGGGTACCCGGAGGTAGTGGACGCGGAGCATCCACTGTTCATCCTGTACACCTCCGGATCCACCGGCAAGCCCAAGGGCGTGCTGCACACCAGCGCCGGTTACCTGGCTGGAGTACACGTGAGCACCAAGTACGTGTTCGACGTCCGCGACGAAGACGTTTACTGGTGCACGGCCGACGTCGGCTGGGTCACCGGTCACAGCTACATCGTCTACGGGCCGCTCTCGAACGGGGTGACCTGCGTGCTGTACGAAGGGGCGCCGAACTTCCCCGACTGGGGCCGCTTCTGGCAGCTGATCGAAAAGCACAAGGTCACGATTCTCTACACCGCTCCGACGGCCATCCGCGCCTTCATTCGCCAGGGCACCGATTGGCCAAAACGCTCCGATCTCTCGAGCTTGCGGCTGCTGGGGAGCGTGGGCGAGCCAATCAACCCCGAAGCGTGGGTGTGGTACCACGAGAACATCGGGCAGAAGCGTTGCCCAGTGGTCGACACCTGGTGGCAAACGGAGACCGGCGCGATCATGCTGACAACGCTGCCGGGGGTGCACGCGATGAAGCCCGGATCCACGGGCTTGCCCTTTTTCGGCGTCGCACTGGAGATCGTCACCAAGGATGGGCAGGCCGTCAGCGGCGAAGGCGGTGGCCTGCTGATCGCGCGCACGCCTTGGCCGAGCATCATGCGCACCATCTGGGGCGACGATGAGCGGTTCCACCAGCAGTACTTCAGCAACGTGCCAGACGCCTACTTCACCGGCGACGGCGCTCGACGCGATAAGGACGGGTACTTCCATGTGGTGGGCCGCATCGACGACGTCTTGAACGTCTCGGGA
>DASQDA010000047.1:0-4704 GCA_035634435.1 Polyangiaceae bacterium | reverse complement strand
ACATCGTGACCGACGGTGAGCGACTACGCGCGGTCGAGCTCTTCGGCGGAGTACCGCTCGCGCAGGGATAAGTCTGTCTTGCTGCCGGCCCAGGCGTTCACCAGCGGACGCGTTGATCTGGGCAGCGACGCCGATACTATGGTTGCGATGAGTATCCGCACGCCTGTCATCAACAACAACGACCCAACTACGCTCAATGCTTTTCTCGATGAGCGACTCTACGCTTTCAACGCCTCCGCGACTGGCGTCGACGACGGGATGCCAATGCACGGCATATTCGAAGAGAGCGGTCAGGTTGTCGCGGGCATCAGCGGACACACTTGGGGCGGCTGTTGCGAAATCGTGCAACTGTGGGTTCAGGAAGACCGTCGCAAAAGCGGGCTTGGGACCGCACTCTTGCACGCGGCCGAAGCCGAAGCTCGCCGCCGGGGTTGCACGCAGGTGACCCTCTCGAGCCACACCTTTCAGGCGCCCGGCTTCTACGAAAAAAATGGCTACGAACGCGCTGCACAGATAGCCGACTATCCGAGGGGTCACGCCAAGCTCCTCTACGTGAAGAGCCTCGCAGCGTAGCTCCGTGCCTCCATGTGCGGTTCGCGGCGCAAAGGTGCGGAGGATTCGGTTGAGTTAAGTGGCCGCGTGCGACGGGCTCGGCCGAATTCACTTCGGCGGGAGGGGGCGGCGCGGCGCGTGCCGCCGCGACAAACCAACGCTAGGACGCCGAGCAGTCGAACGATCGCCTCGTCCCCTATTATCGCTGTAGAACCTTCCCCAGTGGACTCCTCTTGGGGCTGCTGCTGAAGAATTCGATGCGGACGCGCTCTCAGTCGGCATGCGCTCATTGACGATTGCTGGTACAGGACGGGTGTTCGCGAGCAAAGCGGAGTATTACGCGAGCAAGAGCGAGAGGTGAGTGAGTGGGGAACCTGGCGCTGTTCGATTTCGACGGCACGATCACTTCAAGCGATACTTTCACTCCGTTCATCTTCCACGCGGTCGCACCCGCGCGCATCGCACTCGGCAAGGTGGTGCTCAGTCCGATCATCGCGGCTTACAAACTGGGGTTTCTGTCTCCCAGCCGGATGCGTCGCAGCATCGTGCGCTTCGGGTTTCGTGGTCGCGTTGCGGCCGAGGTTCGCGCTGCGGGCATCGAGTATTCGCGCAGCCGTCTGGCGAGCGTGGTGAGAGCCAAAGCGCTCGAGAGGATTCATTGGCACCAGGCGCAGGGCGACCAAGTCGTGGTCGTCTCGGCCTCGCTCGATGTGTACCTGGCCGACTGGTGCCGTGAGCTCGGCGTGCAGTGGATCTGCACCGAGCTCGAGGAACGCAACGGTGTCCTGACGGGGCGCTACCGACAGGGCGATTGCAGCGGTCAGGAGAAGGCCAGGCGCATCCGCCGACGCTACGCCATGGACAGCTTCGCCGTGGTCTACGCCTACGGTGACACCGCTGAGGACGAGGCCATGCTGGCTCTGGCGACCCAGCGATACTACCGATGGTCCGAGCTCAACGGGTAACGCGTCGGGAACGAAGTGCCCGGGTACCCTCCCGTGCACGTCCTCGAGCTGCACCAGCGCGGCGCCCCTGAGGGCGACCGCGCTGGTAGTGCGTCGCGTCTTACTGCTGAACCTGGAACCCGAGCTGGACCATGTTGTTGGTGTTGTCGTTGCCCAGATCCGTATGCGTGTAAACCAGGGTGAGCTTCGCGAAGTAGTCTTTCATCACGTAGCTCAAGGCTCCTTCGTAAGCAGCAAGGTCGGGCTCGAACGTCTTCTGGATGCGGAACAGCGGCTGCAGCTTGCCGATGCCGATTTCGTTGGGGGTGATGTAGCTCGCCACGCCGAAGATCATGTCCTGAACCGGGAACACGGGCCCGTCCATGTGATAGTAGCCAACCTCGCCGCTGAGGGTGCCCGCGTCCCCGATGTTGAACTCCGCCAGCAGATCGGCGTTGAACTCCGTGAGCTCTTCGTCGCCTTCGTCCGCAGCAGTCGCGGCGTTGTCGAGCATCGAGCGCTTCTGATACTGACCAGCGACACCCAAGGCCAAGATGTCCTTCGTCCCGTAATAGGTGCTGCTGCCGTAAAAGCCAGGCTCGTCGCCGATGATCGCGACACCGAGGCGACCCGTGAACAACGGCGTGAGCTCGGGATTGTCGAGATCCATCACGCCCGCGTAGTACTTGAACTTGCCGCTCTTGTCGTTTCCCCAGACCACGGCACCCACCTCGCGACCGACTTCCTCGGTGCCGCGGGGCCCCACGTACGGGCCGCCGCCAAAGAACACACCCGGATAGTTCCAGGGGCTTATGAACCAGGGGCCGCTGAAGTTCGAGCGGTCGGAGGGCGTCAGCATGCGACCGAGCCAGACGTGAAACTCGTCCATGAAGTCTAGCTGCGCAATGACGTCCAGCGCCTGTGCCTGGAACTTGATAGGGCCGCCGCCAATTCCAGTCACGCCTCCCATGTCGTCGCGGGCGAGGGCGAGCGTGTCGGTGGTTCGCCCGCTGATCGTGAGATTGCCCGTCCAACTCACCACCTTGGTCACCTTGCCGCCGAAACGCAGCTCCAGGTTCAGCTCATCGACCCAGATGTCGTTGAGCTCGTCGGCTTCTCCCGGCTCGGTGCCCTGCAGACGAATGGCGGCGCGAATACCAGCGCCCGTCGTCACCTTGAACACGTCTTCTTCCTTCTTTGCCTCTTCCGGCACGGGCGGCGCGGCAGGCAGCGGGGGCGGCTCCACGAACGGCTGGGGCGCGACCGGCGCGGGCTCCGGCGCAGGCGCGGGTGGCACCTCGGCGACCGGCGGAGGCAGCGGAGCCGGCTCGACTGGCGCAGCCACCGGCGCGTCTGGCGCGGGCGCAATTGGGGCTTCGCCGGCTGGCGGCGCAGCCTGAGCAAACGCGATCGCGGGGGCGAGCGCCGTTACCATCCCCACCAGCCAACGAGATACGAAGGAATCCAGGTTATTCATGCTGTCACCGCTTGTAGGACGCACCCTTCTGACGCTCTCGTGCGAGGACGGTGTTGCGGGTTGGAGGCCCGAGCACCGTTGTAAGAATCTGTTCGCGCGAGCATGTCGTACGGTCGACTGTGCGCGTGTCTGACCGCGGGCGGACCATCACGCGGGCCATGTTTACTCAGTGTGTCGTGATCACTTCACCGCGGGACAGAACGCAACAGTGCCGATCGCGCGCGCCATGCAGGGCGCCGAAACCTAGGCTCCGGCGGTTTTCGTCGCGTTTTTGCTTCCGCGCGTTGGCCCGGGTTTGCGTGAAAACGGGATTACGAGGGTGAAATTACGCGAAGCCCAGCCGACACGGATGCGAAACACGGATCTTCGCATCGTGCGTTCCCATGCACTCGCGCCCCATGCAACGTCGACACCTGGCAGGCCTACTCTGCACCTTTCCCCTCTTGTTCCCGCTCGCCTGTAGCAAGGCAACCAACGGCAACGGCGAGGCAGGCGCTGCTGGAGCTGCAGTAGAAGCAGCCCCGGCCACCGCAGCTGCCAGCTTTACCGTGGGGTTCATCTACGTAGGTCCCAAGGACGACTACGGCTACAACCAGGCGCACGCCGAGGGCGCGCGCGCCGTCGCTGCGATGCCGGGTATCAAGATCCGCGAAGAGGAGAACGTCCCCGAGACCGTCGCGGTGCAGAAGACGATGGAGAGCATGATCAACTTGGACGGCGCCAAGTTGCTGTTCCCGACTTCGTTCGGCTACTTCGACCCGCACATCCTCAAGATCGCGGAGAAGTATCCTGACGTCACCTTCCTTCACTGCGGCGGGCTTTACACCGAGGGCAAGCACCCGAAGAACGTGGGTAGCTACTTCGGCTACATCGACGAGGCGCAGTACATCTCGGGCGTCGTTGCCGCCAAGACGAGCAAGACGGGCAAGCTTGGCTTCGTCGCTGCCAAGCCAATTCCGCAGGTTTTACGCAACATCAACGCGTTCACCCTGGGTGCGCGCTCGGTCAACCCGAGCGTCACGACGAACGTGGTGTTCACGGGCGACTGGTCGCTGCCGGTCAAGGAAGCCGAGGCCACCAATAGCCTGATCGATCAAGGCGTGGACGTGGTGACGTCCCACGTCGACTCCCCGAAGGTGGTCACCGAGACTGCCGAACGGCGCAACGCTTTCAGCACGGGCTATCACGCCAGCCAGGCCAAGCTGGCGCCCAAGGGCTATCTCACCGGCGCGGAGTGGAACTGGGAAGTCGTCTACAAGAGCTACATCGAACAGCTGAAGAGCGGGGTGAAACCCCAGCACCTCGTGCGCGGCGGCTTCAAAGAGGGCTTCATCAAAATGTCGGAGTATGGGCCGGCGGTCAGCGAGGAAACCAAGCTCGCTGCCAACGCCGCGAAGACCAAGCTCACGTCCGGGGAGCTCGTGATTTTCAAAGGACAGCTCAAGGATAACCGCGGCAAGGAGCTGGTCGCGAGCGGGGCGCAGCAGCTTCAGACCGCCATCGAGCTCGAACGCATGGACTACCTGGTGGACGGCGTGAAGGGCTCGCTCTGATGCTCGGCCGATCGCGTTGGAGCTGACCGATGCAAGCGAGCTCGTCCTCGGCCGCTGCCACGTTGCCCGCTGAAGAGCGCGAGCCCTGGCAGCAGATCGCGCTCGGCGGGCTGCTAGGGCTCGTCGAGAGCCTCGTGGTACCGCTGCTCGCGCTGGTCGTGTCGCTGTTGCTGTTCGG
>DASQDA010000046.1:0-2880 GCA_035634435.1 Polyangiaceae bacterium | reverse complement strand
CGCTGAGGGTACCGTTCGCCGTCGAGTACAGCAAGCGCAGCGCTTCAGCGAGCCTTGTTACGCCGGCTCGCCGGTCTAGCGGCCGCGAGCGGATGCGGCGCACAGCCTAAATTCCCGCCGATTTGGTGCTGGCGGAGCGCTCGGGGGCGTCGTCGGGTCAGGTAGGTTCTGGTATCCTTCAAACCACGTGGCGAGCTATCTGCTGGCAATCGATCAGGGGACGACCGGGTCCACGGCTCTGGTCATGGACACGGACGGGGTGACGCTTGCGCGCGCCACCCGCGAGTTTCCGCAGCATTTCCCCGCGCCTTCCTGGGTCGAGCACGAGCCCGAGGAGATCTGGGACAGCGTCGTAGCGACCGTGGGGGACGCACTGTCCAGCGCTGGTATCGCCGGCAGCGCGATCGCCGCCATCGGTATCACCAATCAGCGTGAGACCACGTTGTTGTGGGATCGGGCGAGCGACCGCCCACTGCACCGGGCATTGGTCTGGCAGGACCGCCGCACGGCTCCGCAGTGTGAGGCGCTCAAAGCGAGCGGCGCCGAGCCCGGGGTGCGCGCCAGCACCGGCCTGGTGCTCGACCCTTACTTCTCGGCGACGAAGATCGCGTGGATGCTCGACAACGTCTCCGGGTTGCGGCCACGCGCCGAGCGCGGCGACGTTGCTTTCGGAACCGTCGACTCCTATCTGGTATGGCGGCTCGCTGGTGGCGCGGCGCATTTAGCGCCCCACGTCACCGACGTTACCAACGCGTCGCGCACGCTGCTGATGAGCCTCGAGGAGCGCGCGTGGAGCCCGGAGCTTTGCGCGTTGTTCCGGGTTCCGCCGGCAGTGCTGCCGCGAATCGTGCCGAGCGCCGGCGTCGTTGCGATGACGCGCGGCGTCCCAGGGTTATCCGACGGCATCCCCATTGCCGGCCTTGCTGGCGACCAGCACGCGGCGTTGTTCGGGCAAGCGTGTTTCGAGCTGGGTGACGCTAAATGCACGTACGGGACGGGTGCATTCTTGCTGATGAATACCGGCGCCGTTGCCGTGCCGAGCCGCTTCGGTTTGCTCACTACCCTTGCGTGGCAGATTGGCAACGAGGTGACGTACGCTCTCGAGGGCAGCTGCTTCATCGCGGGCGCGGCCGTGCAGTGGCTCCGCGATGGCCTCGGCATGCTGACGAGCTCGGCCGAGATCGAAGCTTTGGCGCGCAGCGTCGAATCGTCCGACGGCGTGGTGTTCGTGCCCGCTCTTGCCGGCCTGGGCGCTCCCTATTGGGACTCGTCCGCGAGGGGAGCCATCAGCGGAATCACCCGTGGTACCACGCGCGCGCACCTGGCCAGGGCTACATTGGATGCTATCGCCTTTCAGGTGAACGATCTGCTAGCTGCCATGGGCGACGACCTTGGTCACCGCGTGAGCAGGATGCGGGTTGACGGCGGCGCCTCCGCGAACGATCTTCTCATGCAGCTGCAGGCGGACGTGTCGCAGTTGTCGGTCGAGCGGCCGAACGAGCTGGAGTCCACTGCGCGCGGCGCCGCCATGTTGGCGGGTGTCGGCGCTGGACTGTTCGCAAACGGGCGGGACGCAGCGAAAATGGTCAGGATCGAACGCACGTTCGAAGTCAGAATGGACGAGGCCGAGCGCAGCCGCCGGCTTGCAGCTTGGCAGGACGCCGTGCGCAGGGTCCAGAGCAATACTTAAGGAGTCATTCATGCCGGAATCGGACAAGCCGACCGCGGAGGTCCCGGCCCAGCCGATGCGGGACGTACCGATGGATTGGGAGGCGCTCGAAGATGCGTTCGAGAACAACGCGCCCGAAGTGCACAGCTATTTGCATCTCATGACGGGCGAGGTGTTGCGCGTCGTGGACGGCATCGCGGATCCGGAAATGCACGCGCGCATCGCTTCGGACCCGACCTACATGCGCATCGAGCCCGTGAGCTCACGCGAGCAGTACCGCTGGATGGAGCGGTTCATACCGATGGTGGAGGAAGAGGGACTGCGCGAGCAGCTCACCGCCGCCATCGACGGCAAGGGCGCCTTTCGGCGTTTCAAGGACGTGCTGATGACCTACGCCGCCGAGCGCGAGCGCTGGTTCACCTTCCGCAGCGAGCGTTTGCGGGTTTTCATGGAGGCCTGGCTAACCGCTCATGGGCTGCATGCCATCACACGGCCGAGCTTCAGCCCCGAGCCGGCGAAAGCGCGCGAGCCGGCGCCCGCCTCGCCCGAGCAGCTGTCGCTCCGTCGGAGTCGGAGCGCCGATCTGTTGCGCAAGCAGCTGAAAGAGCTCGCAGACGCCTTGGGAGCGCGCGATCTGGAAAAGGTGACTGCCTTTGCAGAGTTCGTGAAGGCGCGGCGCGCAGCGCGGGTCTTTTCGCATCGACATGAGGGCGGCGCCGGTCCAGAGAGCGAATCGGAGGGGCACGCCGACGACGGCTCGGAAGAGTCCGGTGCTGACGACCACCTCGGCGCGAGTGAAGACGAATCGACGCCGTCGTCCCGCAAGCGCGCTGCTGCGCTGAAATGACGCTGGCGGCAAGGGCGGCGGTGCTGCTTTCGTTGGTAGTTGCGGGCGTGCAACCCGCAGCTGCCCAACCGTCGTCTGCATCCGCCGTGCTGGTGGACCGGGCCGTGGCTCGCTTCTGGGCGCCGGAGACGGGTGGAGCTCGGCGGCCGCACTTCGTGTATGCGCGGGTGCTTGCTTTCGAAGCGCGCCTCGAGGCTCTTGCCGATGCGAATCGCGAGGCTGGCGCAGCTCCCTATCGTGAGCGGCACGTGACGGCGGCCCTGGAGCGCCACGTCGCCGAGTCGTTGCTGGCGGGGCCACGCATCGATCCGGAGCCGACCGAAACGGAGCTCGCGCAGCAGGTGCAACAGGCGCGTGCGCGGCT
>DASQDA010000045.1:0-1851 GCA_035634435.1 Polyangiaceae bacterium | reverse complement strand
GAGAGCCTGGAAGCTCGCGT
This sequence comes from Polyangiaceae bacterium, assembly GCA_035634435.1. GTDB lineage: Bacteria > Myxococcota_A > Polyangia > Polyangiales > Polyangiaceae > PMG-095. The sequence goes on along the minus strand of DASQDA010000045.1, from coordinate 1,831 downwards.
CGAGAAGGGGAGGCGTCGTGATGCGCAGCGAGCCTCACACGCTGTCACCGGTGACCCCGCGGAGAACCTCGTGGTGCCAGTGGTGTTGCTCGCGCTGGCAGCCGCATCCTGGGCACTGCGTCCACCCTCTCGCACGCTCGTCCCGCTGCGTTCCGCGACAGCACGTGGGGGCTTGGCCAGCCCGGTGTTCTCCACGAGGGGTGGTGTGGGGGAGGCGCCCTGAACACGCTAGGGCGCCTTGCACGTTCAGTTGATTTTCCGAGCACGCTGGCTAAGCGGCGCCGGCGCGGCTGCCGTGCCATCGTGCGTCGCTTCTGGTTACCTCGTGCCGCGGTGAGCCGCGCAGCGCGCCCGTCCCCGCGCGTGCGCCCCAACGCAAGCCGATGACCTCAATCCCGGTCTGGCGCTCCGAGCGGGAAGAGCGGACGGAAATGCCGCGCCTCGTCCACGGCGCGCGCGAACGAAGGGCGCGCGAGCAAGCGTGCACGGTAGGCGCGCAGGACGGGATACGCATCGGAGATGCGGTGCGTCCAGTCCGCGTAGAACAGCGAGGGCCCCGCTGCGCAGTCGGCAAGCGTGAATTCCGCGCCGGTCGCCCACGCGCCCGAGAGTTGCCCTTCCACCCAGGCGTAGGCGCGCTCGAGCTTGTCCTTGGCGAGCGCTAGTCCCTCCTGGCCTTTCACGGCGTCGGCAGTGATCGCAGCTCTGACGGCCTCTTGAACTGGGCTCATGACGTGCAGGTCGAAGAAGCGGTCGAAGAAGCGCACATCGAGCGCGGCCTTCGCATCGGCTGGTAGCAGGCGCACCGGTCCGGGATGCACGAGCTGCAGGTATTCGACGATGATGCTCGTCTCGACGACGGAGCGGTCGCCGTCGACCAGCAGAGGGAACATCTGGAGCGGCCAGCGCCGCAACCACTCGGCGACATGCTGCGGCGTCTCCGGGCCGATGCAGCGGAGCTCGAAAGGCGTTGCGTTCTCGTACAGCGCGATGAGCACTTTCTGCGTGTAGGAGGAGAAGGGATGACCATAGAGCACGAGCGGCATCGGTGAGACCTCTGAGTCGAACCACTTGCTTAGTGCAAGCGGTTGGACGATAGTGTGCACTGCTTGCACCCTGCAAGGAAACCGCAGCCGAGCATGCCGCAGACAGGACGATCCGGTTGCCCCATCAATCTGACGCTCGAGCAGCTCGGCGACCGTTGGAGTCTGATCGTCATCCGGGACGTCATGTTCGGCAACCGGCGCAGCTATGGGGAGCTGCTTGCGCACAGTGAGGAAGGCATCGCTTCGAATATCCTTGCGGACCGCCTGAAGCGTTTGACGGCGTCGGGCCTGTTGTCCCGACGCGCGGACGCACATCACCAGCAAAAGGGCATCTACAGCCTCACCGAGCCTGCCATTCAGCTCGTCCCTTTGCTGGCACACATGGGCGCCTGGGGGCGGCGGAACACGCGGCCGAGCAAGGAGCTCTCCGTGCGTGCGGAGCTGCTCGAGAAGGGGGGGCCGCCAGTCTGGAGCGCCTTCATGGCGGAGCTGCGCCACGTGCACCTCGGCGCCCGACGTCCCGCGCGCTCGGTGTTTGCCGAGCTTCAGAGTGCGTACGAGAAGGCAGCCGCGTCGGGTGGGCGCGTGCGCGCCGATCCGCTTCGCAATCGCTGAGTGAACGTCACTGGGTCGCCACCGGCGCATGTGAGGGTGACGCCGTTTCGCACCTCCGAAAGGCAAGCCTCATGAGCTCTACCAGTCGACGCGATTTTTTGCGCACGTTCGCCGCCGCCACCGGTGCGGGCGTTGCCACCACGGTCTTCCCGCCGGCGATTCGCAAGGCG
>DASQDA010000044.1:0-5455 GCA_035634435.1 Polyangiaceae bacterium | reverse complement strand
TTGATTGATGCTGGACGTTTCGGAAGTACAGACCTACGACCACGACGTCATCGTGATCGGTGCTGGCGGTGCCGGTTTGCGAGCCGCCATCGAGTCCAGCGCCCAGGGCATGAGCACGGGCGTGCTTTCCAAGAGCTTGCTCGGTAAGGCGCACACGGTCATGGCCGAAGGCGGCATGGCCGCCGCGCTGGGCAACGTCGACGCGCGCGACAGCTGGAAGGTGCATTTCCGCGACACCATGCGCGGCGGCAAGTTCCTGAACGTGTGGCGCATGGCCGAGCTCCACGCGAAGCACGCTCCGGCGCGCGTCCGCGAGCTGGAAGAGTGGGGCGCGGTCTTCGACCGCACCAAGGAGGGGCTCATCAGCCAGCGCAACTTCGGCGGCCATCGCTATCCCCGCCTGGCGCACGTGGGAGACCGCACGGGCCTCGAGCTGATCCGTACGCTGCAAGACCACGGCGTGCATCAGGGCATCACCTTCCACATGGAATGCACCGCCATCAGCCTGCTCAAGGACGGCGAGCGCATTGCAGGTGTGCTGGCCTATTTCCGCGAGACGGGCCGCTTCGTGATTTTCCGCTGCCGCGCCGTCATCTTGGCGACAGGTGGCGCTGGCAAAGCCTGGCGCGTCACCAGCAACTCCTGGGAATACACCGGTGACGGTTCGGCGCTTGCGTACGACGCTGGTGCAGAGCTGATGGACATCGAGTTCACTCAGTTTCATCCCACCGGCATGGTGTGGCCGCTGAGCGTGCGCGGTATTTTGGTGACCGAGGGTGTGCGGGGCGACGGCGGCATCCTGTTGAACAACAAGGGCGAGCGCTTCATGTTCGGGTACATCCCGGAGAAGTTCGCCGCGGAAACAGCGGACACCGTGGAAGAGGCGAGCCGCTGGCTGGATGGCGACAAGAACGCGCGCCGCCCGCCCGAGCTGCTCACGCGCGACGTGGTCGCTCGTTCGATCCGCGCCGAGGTCAAAGCGGGCCGCGGCTCCCCGCATGGTGGAGCGCTGCTCGATATCGCCTCGCGACGCCCCGCCGATTTCATCAAGCGGCGGCTGCCTGGCATGTACCACCAGTTCAAGGAGCTGGCCGAGGTCGACATCACCAAAGACCCGATGGAGGTCGGTCCCACGCTCCACTACTTCATGGGCGGCATTCGGGTCGATGCCGATACGCAGCAAACGCGCGTTCCGGGGCTCTTCGCTTGCGGCGAGTGCGCCGCTGGCATGCACGGTGCCAATCGCCTGGGCGGCAACTCGCTGAGCGATCTCATCGTATTTGGCAGGCTCGCGGGCGTGGGCGCCGCCGGCTACGTGCGCTCGCTCTCCACGACGCCGCGCGCGGACGACGACCAGATCAAGCTGGCCATTCGCTCCAGTACCGACATCCTCAACCGGCAGTCGGGTGAAAATCCCTACCTGTTGCACGAGGCGCTGCAGGACATCATGGAAGACTGCGTGGGTATCGTGCGGCAGGAAGACGAGCTGCGCGAAGGTGTCTCGCGCATCGAAGCGCTCAACGAGCGTGTGAAGAACGTCAAGGCGAACGGCTCGAGCCAGTACAACCCCGGCTGGCACGAGGCCATCGCCATGCGTTCGCTGATGATCTCCTCAGAGGCCGTCGCGCGCGCCGCTCTCATGCGGCGCGAGAGTCGCGGCGCGCACACCCGCATCGACTACGAGGGCGAGCGTGAGGACTGGGTGAAGGTGAACATCGTGATTCGCAAGGCGAGCACGGGCGAGATGGAGGTCGAGAAGGTGGAGCGACCGGAGCCGGTGGCCTATCTGAAGCAGATCGCCAACGCCACGATTGAGGACTTGGAAAGCGGTCGCGTGGGCAGCGACGCGCCCAACGACTGATTCGACAGAGCGCTTCGAGGTAGCACCGCATGGCGACCAGGAAATTCAGAGTGTGGCGCGGCGACGCGCAAGGCGGAGAGTTCAAGGAATACGCCGTGGAAGTCGACCCGGGCATGGTCGTTCTCGACGTGATCCACCGCATCCAGGCGCAGCAGGCCAACGACCTGGCCGTGCGCTGGAATTGCAAAGCAGGCAAGTGCGGTTCGTGCAGCATGGAAATCAACGGTAAGCCGCGCCTGTCGTGCATGACTCGCATGAACGCCTACGGCCCCGACGAGGTGATCACCGTACAGCCGCTCAAGACCTTCCCGGTGGTGCGCGATCTGGTCACGGACGTGTCGTTCAACTACCGCCAGAACAAACGCATTCGTCCGTTCAAGCCGCCCGCGCGCGGCGCCGACGGACAGCTGCGCATGTACCAGCAGGACGTCGACCGCGTTCAGGAATTCCGTAAGTGCATCGAGTGCTTCCTCTGCCAGGACGTGTGCCACGTGCTGCGCGACCGTGACGCGCAAGACCGCTTCGTCGGGCCGCGTTTCATGATTCGCCTGGCCAGTCTCGAGATGCACCCGCTCGATCAGGACGACCGTATCCCGGAGATCCGCAAAGAGTTCGGCTCCGGCATGTGCAACATCACGCGCTGCTGCACCGAGGTGTGCCCCGAGCACATCAACATCACCGACAACGGCATCATCCCGCTCAAAGAGCGCGTGGTCGACCGCTACTTCGACCCGATCGTGCTGCTCGGGCGCGCGCTCTTCGGCATCAAGAAGCGCAAGAAGACCCTCGCTGAAGAGAAGCAATCACCTTAGTTTCAGCGCACCAGTCTGGCGCTGGCGCTTGTCCGCGCTGGATGCCCACCCCGCGACATGCTCGGCGGCGCCGCCGCCTGCGCGTGTCGCCCCCTCCCAAGTGTCGCGCTGCGCGCGTCACGGGAGGGGCTAACACCGCTCGCACCAGGAGCGGCGGCCGGCGCTAGAACCGCCCGCTGGCGAAGAGCCCGCCACCGCCGAGCCCCACCACCGGGGTGATTCTCAGTTGCAATGCTGCGCCCTGGTTGGTGGTCTCCGTGGGCCCGCCGAACACGATCATCCCGATGCCGCCGGCGGCGACGATACCGCCGGCGATAAACAGGATGTTCGCGGTACGTGCGAGTGAAGCCGCCGATTTCTGGTCTTCGTTGAGGGACGCCACGGGCGCGTCCTTAGGACAGCCGTCGACGGCGCCGCACCCCGCGAGGCGTGCGGCGTCCGCTGCTTCCTCTTCCTTTTGACTGCTGAGCATGCCAGCGACACCGCCGCCGATCAGCGCGGCAGCACCCACGCCGACAGTCACGAAACCGACGATGCGCACGGTTCCGCCCGTGGTCGTCCGTGCAGCTTCCGGCTGATTGAAATTGGGCGTGCCGGGACCACTGGGCGCCGGGGAGGGCGCGGCGCTCGGCGCTTCGGGCTTGCTGAAGTCGAAGGTGTGGGCGAGCTCTTCATTGGGCGAGAGCGCCACCTCCCAGGTGACACGCCGGCCACTCCTCGGGTCCGTCGCCGTGAGCGTGTGAACGCCGGCGCGCAAGCGCAGGGTGAGCTTGTCTTGCGTGAGCTTGTAGGCCTGAGCGGGCGCGCTGGAGCCCGCGCGCGAGTCGAGCAGCTGGACGTTGGGCTCACTCGAGCTGAGCTCCACCACGGCGCTGTTGCTCGTGATGAGCAGCATTTCCTTCTGCAGGGCGGAGCGCTCTCCCGGATCGATGTCCTTGCCGCCGCGCCGGAGATACTCGGTGTAGTGGTCGAGTGCTTCGCCGTCGCGCTCGAGCTTGAAGGCGCAAAGCCCCAGGTTGCCGAGCGCCTTCCAGCTCTTGCTCACCTCGTAGGCGCGGCGAAACTGATGGTAAGCGTCCTGATAATTGGGTGGATCGTTCTGCAACAACTCCACCCCATTGCTGAAGTAGAGGTTCGCTTCGTCGCTCGTCCGTGCGTCCGCCAGGGCGACCGTAGGCGAGCCGAACAGGAGCCCCGCAGCGACGTACCAAGGCAAGACTCGCTTGAACCGTGTCGACATCGGCGGCGATACTGGCAGAACGCCCGGCAGAAGGCACCTGCTACGATGCGTACGTTCCGGGAATTTTCGGCCGCTGACGGCCCTTACAAGCTCGTGCGGATGGGACGGCCCTTGCTGGTGTGAGACAGGCCAGTGCTCGGGACCGCAGCTGGCTTGGCTTCCTTCACGGGCGCTGTCGCCGCCGCGGAGGGCGGCGGAGGGGCGGGCTTTGCAACACGGGGGCGAGCCCTGGATGTGGCGGCGGGGGCGCTCGTTTTCCGCGGAGGCGGCGCGGGCTCACGTTGTGCTTCCTGAGCATACGACTCTACGGCGATCCGCGGCTCACTGGGAGCAATGGGCTCGACGCGAGGCTCGTCCACGCGCTGGTTGGGCGGGCCCGCTTGCGCGGCAGTGCTGCCCGCCGACGCTGGTGGGTCTTGCGTCACGGCCGTGAGGTCCGCGCTGGGTTCCCCGCCTCGGAACGCGCCGGTCGCCCAGGCAAGGGCAGCCGACGCGAGGCCGATGCCCCCGGCTGCGAGCGCGAGACGCCGGCCCCAGCGTGGACGCAGCAGCTCGGGGCTGGAGCTCGACAAGGACCCGCTCTTCGACCACGTGGCGGAGGTGCCCGCTTGAAGCTGATGGCTCGGAGTCAGCGGCGGCCCGCTCAGCCGCGCCCCCGCTGGTGGAGCGTAGCTCGGGCGCGGCGTGACGAAGTCAGCGGGAAAGCTCGCCGCCACCGTTTCGGTGCGCATCTGCGGCGGGCGAACGGCAGACGACGAGGCTGCCCAGTGCGTCAAAGCTTGCTGGAACTCGGTCGCGGATTGAAAGCGCTCCGCGGCGTCGCGCGCCATGGCCTTGGTCACGATCTCGGCCAGGCGCGGATCGATTCCCGGGGCAAGCGTCTGGATCGGCGGCGCCGTTTCCAGCGCGATCTTGAAGATGAGCTCGTTGAGGCTTTCGGCGTGAAAGGGCACCGTGCCCGCCAGACACTCGTACATGATGACGCCAGTCGCATAGAGATCGACGCGGTGGTCGATGGAGCGGCTGCCGCGAGCTTGCTCCGGCGACATGTAATAGGGCGTGCCCAGGACTGCTCCGGTGCGCGTCATGCTCATGCCCGCGTCGCCCGCCTCGAGCGCGAACTTCGAGATGCCGAAGTCCACCAGCTTGACGAAGTCGGTCCTGCCGCCGTGCTTCTTCAGGATGAAGACGTTGTCGGGCTTCAGGTCACGGTGGACGATGCCTGCAAGATGGGCGGCCGAGAGGCCCTCGAGCAGCTGATAGGCGAGGGGATACAGCTCCTCGGCGCTGAGTCGGGTACGCTGGCTGAGACGATCGCGCAGGCTCTCGCCGTCCAGGAACTCCATGACCATGTAACGCGCACCCGTCTCCAGGGCGCCCAGGTCGAAGACCTCCACGATGTGCTCGGAGCCGATGCGCCCCGCCGCCTGCGCCTCCAGCTCGAAACGGACCACCATCTCGTCGCGACTGCCCAGGTCGGGACGCACCACCTTGATCGCGACGCGGCGTCGCAGACGCGTGGCCTCGGCCTCGTACACCGTG
>DASQDA010000043.1:0-6402 GCA_035634435.1 Polyangiaceae bacterium | reverse complement strand
ACGAACAGCCAAGCTCCGAAGTACTGAAAGACGCCCCCCGGCAAGAGCGGATCTAGCAACTTGAACAGAACCGCCAGGAGCGGCGCGCCATCTGCCGCAGCCATGCTGGTCCCGACGGGGTGCAAGAGCGTGTCGAAGGACGTGATGGGAAACGTCCACTCCGAGAACCGGAAGTAGGAGTTGCTCGTCAAGAAGAGCATCAAGTCCAGTTCCGAGTCGAGTAGCCAGCGAATGTTGCGCGGATTGATGATCCCAAACCCGAACACGATTTGAAAGTAAACGGACGCGAGCAGCAACGTGAGGAACGCGTCGGACCGCAGCAATCGCGTGGCGCTTGGACGCGCGGCTCGGGTGAGACGGGTCAGCGACGCGGCAAGACGGGCCCCGCCCGCCTGCGCGCGGGAAAGCTCGCCGCTAGCGAGCGCGCCCTGGCGGGAGTCTTCAGGAAGAATCATGCTGAAAAGCTGGGCGAACCCTAGGCGTCTTGCACGAGGCCGTAATCGGCGTTGCCCCCGCACGGACGGCAAACGAGGTGCTGGTTCGACGTCGACTCAGCGGGGCGAGCGCTCATGGCAGATCATGCTGATGAAAGCGAGATGTTACGGCCATACGGGAGCCCGAGACTACTCGGTTTTCGGTGCCATGCCAGCAGCTCTTGCGCCGGCTCCGGCCGCCGCTTTCGAGGCGCTGCTGAATCTCAGAGCCGAGCTACCTGAGGATGGCGTCGACGAGCTTGTCGGGCCTACCCGCCTCGATCAGCAGCGCGGACTCGCCATCACCGAGTAATTCCCGCGCCGTCGCATTGCTGCGGGTGATGAGGGGCCGTCCCACCGCCATTGCTTCCACCACCTTGTTGGTGAGCTCGCGATCCGCTCGCACGGTGTCGCCGAAGATGCCCAAGCAAACATGGGCACGCGACATGTATTCGGCGAGCTCGGCACACCGAACCCGATCGATGAATTCGAGGTTATCGAGCTGAAGCTCCGCGGCGAGCTTTCAATCGCGCGCATACGTGATGCCCGTGCCGATGATCTGAAAGTCGACCTCGTGCCCTTGCAAGAGCTTGGCGGCGCGCAGGATCACGTCCACGCCGTGGAACGGCGCAAACTCGCCATGAAAATGTACCCGAAACCGTGGCGGCGGGGCGACCCCCGGGCACGGCGGCATCAGCGTCTCGTCGCTGGACAGATGAATGCGCGTCACGCGCTTCGCGTCGACTCGGTAGGTGCTGGCGCGTCGGTGAACCTGGTGATCAGAGTCCATCATCATCCGGTCAGCGCAGCGCATCGCGACGTGATCCGTCAACCAGAACAGCTTTGCCAGCACGCTCCCGGGTCTCGCAGCTGGCGATCCTCGACCAGGGTTCCGTAAGTCATCGCGTAAACGTCGAAGAGGATGGGCTTACTCGTGAATAGGCGCACTAGCGGCAGCATGAGCCCGAGCGTGGGCCTTACCATCGACTCGCGCTACCTTCACGCCGCGCCATCTGTGGCACGGTGCTGGCTTTGGAGTGGGCTCGTGGGGCTTGCAGGGGGCACTCCGACACGACCAGGGCGCCGTGAGCGCTCGTGTATAGACGAGTGGTGTCGACCACGTCTGAAAGCAAAACCAAATCCGGCCACTAGCCTCGCTTGCACCAGTGCAGCTCGGCGCCTCGCGCCCCGCAGCGCGGCGGCTCGTCACCGCACGCCGTATGAATCGCGCCACGCACGGCTCAGCGCAGCATTTCGCCGTGCTTCGAGGTGCGTCGATCCACCGGCCCGTCGAGGGGCGGGCTCTGCATGCGTCCGAAGCGAGCGACACGCGCCAGCGGCAAGGCGGCGGCGAGCGCTTGCAGCAGCGAGCTGGGCCCTGCTGCGGCGTACGTGGTGACGTGTGTCGAGATGGCTCGCAGAGCCGCTGCCGGATCCTCGACCACCACCACGTGCAGGTTGCGCCCGACGGGGGCAAGCTCGAGCGGCGCCGCGGAAGCCGCGAGGCCGACGAAGCCGCCGCCGGCGCGGAAGAGCTGCCCTGCGTAGGCCAGATTGCTGCGGTAGCGCGTGATGTCGGCGCGCTCGGCCTCCGTGAGCCTGCCCGGGGGCAGCGTCGACTCGAGCTCGGCAAGCTGACGAGCCAGCGCTGCCGCCCAGCTCGGCGCCGCTTCGGGGTCGCCGCTCACCAGTACCAGACGCGGGCTCAGGCAGCCGCGCTGCTCGAACAGCGCGCTGTCGAGCGCTAGCTGCTGGGCAAGCTCGTCCCGCTGAGCGTCGCTCTCGAGCTGGCTGGAGTGCACCACCACGACCCCGGCGCCCGGACCGTGCGCGTGCAGGATCACCCCGCGCGGCAGTGCCCCACGGAGCTCTTGCAGAGTGTCGGCGGCGCCGAAGGCAAAGACGTGGTCGCCGGGGACGGGATCCAGCTGCTGGGTGACGTCGAACAGCCCTGGCGCGGCTTCGGCCAGGATTGCCAGCATCGCAGGGTCACGCCGCGACGCACGCACGCTGACGTGGGGCGAGGCACACAGCGCGAGCGCGATAGCGCGGTGCGCTGCGACGAACACGCCTGCGCTAAGCAAGACGTGGACGCGCGGCGCAGGCACGACGCTCTGGGCGAGCGCTTCGAGCTCGTCGCTCGATGGCTCGCACTCGAGCGAGCGCTCGAGCGCGAGCGCCACGCCGGCTGCCGACAGACCGCTGGAGGCAACGAGACGGGTGCGCGCTTCGCCGCCAAAAGCCCCAGGTTGCCGCACTTGCTGCGCCGCGTGCAGGAGCCTGCTCAGACGCTGGTGGATCTCAGCGTCCATGCACAGGGCCGAGCAGCGTATCCACGGCGAGGGAACAACCGCGTGCCGGCGCCTCGGCGTCGCGTCCGAGCAGCTCGATGAAAGCACCCTGTCGGCGGATGCGATCGCGCGTGACAACGGCCACCGCGGAGTCCACGTTTGCGAGATCAACGAAGCGCGCGAGTCCGGCGTCGCCTTCCGGCAGCGCTTGCAGCGAAGCGGGATCCACGGCAGTCACGCGCAACCAAGGCGGCGCGACGAAACGCGGGGTGGTGGGCGCCGCCAGCGGTGCGCCGGGGCAGTGCTCGAGCTGAAGCTCCCCGCCGGGGAGCGTGGCTTCATAGAGCTGACTCGAAAGCTCGGTCATGCCGTACTCCGCAATGACGGCCCCGAGCGGAACGGCCAGCGCGGCCGCGGCGTGTTCGCGCAGCTCTTCGGCGAGCACTTGTCGATGTTGTCCTTTGTAGCCGCCGGTGTGCATCACCACGCTGCCCGCTGGCAACGGCAAAGGCCTCCCTTCCAGCGTCTCCAGCAGCGCGGCGAGCGCGAGCGAGGTGGAAAGCAAGAGCACGGGCTCGCCGCGTCCGAGCGCCACTCGCACCGCGGCTTCGAGCCCGCGCACGTCGGGCCCGGTTGCGGACAATAGAAAACGCTCGCCGTCACGTTCCCGAAAAGCGCTGCCATCCAGAGCGCGACCATCGAAGTGACGCATGAACAGCTCGAGCATGAACCCGAGCGACGACGTCCAGGGAAACGCGGGCAACGCTGCCAGGGCGACGGCCGTGACGCGGGTAGCGGGACGCAGGAGCGCGCTTCTGCCAAAACGCAACGCGACCTCGGCATAGGTCTGCGTCGTGCGTAGGGGGTGCTGACCGCGCAGGCTGGCCGTCGTGCCACTCGTCGTGAAACACACGCTGTCGAGCTCTGCGGGGTGCACGGCGACCCGGGTCAGGCGGAAGGCATCGGTGGGCACGCTCGGGATGCTGTCGACATGCTCCAGCGCGGAGCCCCACTCGGCGACCAAGCGGGCGAAGGCGGGCGAGCACCGGGCCTGAAAGCGCGCGATCGAGAGCGCGAGCTCGTCGAACGACTCCGTGGCTGCGCCGCTGGCGGCAAAGGCGCGCACGCGGGTGTGCAACGCCTCTGAGCCCTCGACGATATTCATGGCTGTCGCGTCGCCGCAGTGGCCTCGAAGCCGGGCATGCGCGCGAGCTCGTCCAGGGCTTCGCACAGGGCAGGCACGAACCCGAGCAGCAGGTCTTCGGCAATGTTGAGGGGCGGCGTCAACACCAGCACCTCGCGCTCGCCGCCGCCCGTGGAGGTGATGTATCCGCGCTCGAGCAAGCGTTGCGCAAGCGCGGCGCCGGCGCCCGGTCTGGCAGCAAGGTCGATGCCCAGCATCAGCCCCGCCCCGCGGACGCCGGGCACGAGCGGGTGAGTCGAGACGGCTGCCGATAACGCCTGCCGGAAGCGGCCGCCCAGCTCGTGCGCGCGTTCGGGCAAACGCTCACGCCGCAGCACGTCCAGCGTGGCGAGCGCGGAAGCACAGGCAAGTGGGGCCCCGGCAAACGTGGCCGTGTGCACCACCTCGGCCGGTTGCCGCCAGCTCTGCATCACCTCGCGGCGTCCCACGAGCGCACTGATGGGTAGACCGCCGCCCAGGCCCTTCCCCAGACAGATCAGGTCCGGCAGACACCCGGAGGTCGAGCTCAGCATGCTGCCGGCTCGGCCGAGGCCGGTCCAGACTTCGTCTGCAACCAGCAGCGCTCCGTGGAGCGCGCAGAGGCGGGCGAGCTCGGGCAGAAACTCTGTCGGTGGCACCAGAACGCCTCCGCGGCCGAGAATGGGCTCGACCAGGACGGCGCCCACTTGGCCTTGCGAGAGCTCTTGCAGCGTCGCATCCAGCACCGCTCCCAGCGTGGTTGAGCTGGCCGGATAATCGAGGAAGCGTACATGGCCATTGAGCTGGTGAACGAACGGCTGACGGTAGCTGGGCCGCAGACCACATGCGGCCAGGGGGCCATAGCCAAGACCATGGTACGCGCCCGAGAACGCGAGCACTCCGGGACGCCCGGTGTGCAGGACTGCTGTCTTGAGCGCAGCGCTGAGGGCGTCGGAGCCGGACTGGCCGAGCAGCACCTGGGCCGGCTGCGGGTAGAGCTCGGTGAGCTGCTCCATGAGCGCAATCTTCGGCTCGGACGGATAGACATCCCCGAGGGCCTGGAGGAGCCGCTGCGACTGGAACTGGACCATCCGCAGCACTGAGGGGTGCCCGTGCCCAATGAGCAACGAACCAAAGCCGCCAGCGAGGTCTACATAACGATTGCCGTCGACGTCGCTAACGTTGGAGCCCGCTCCGTGCGCGAGCACGACGGGGAAAGCGGGCTTTGTCGGCGTCGAGCCTTCCCGCGCAGGCGCCGAGGGACCCATGGGAGCGGCGACATGGGCATGCCGAATCGCCCGGGACCGCGACTCGGGCCCGGGAGGGCGCGTCAGCAGACGCGGAGGCTCCTGCCCCGAAGGCTTGTCGGCAATGGGGGTTTCACTGGCGTTCACGGCGCCGAGCATAGCTTGCGTGCGTTGCTTCGCGAGCTTCTCGCAACGCTACGCTCTGAATTCAGGAGCAGACGCGGTTGCGGCCGCCGCGCTTGGCCTCGTAGAGCTTTTCGTCAGCCCTCTGGATCAGGTCGGCCGCCGCGCGATCCTCGCGGGTCAGCTGCGCGCACCCGATGCTGATCGTCACCGGGATGCGCTCTCCCTGGAACACGAATCCGTGGCTCTCGACGCGCTGCCGCAGATTGTCCGACAACGCGCGCGCCCCGCCGAGGCCCGTCTCCGGCAGGACGATGACGAACTCCTCGCCGCCATAACGTGCGAAGACCTCGTCGCGGCGAATGCGATCTTGTACGACGCGCGCCAGCTCGCGCAGGACGTGGTCGCCGGCGAGGTGACCGAACTGATCGTTGATGTTCTTGAAGAAATCGATGTCGAAGATGGCCAGACTGAGCTCGCGCTCGTAGCGGCGCGCGCGGATGAGCTCCTTGTCGAGCGCCTCGAACAGATACCGCTTGTTGTAGATCTGGGTGAGGCCATCCACGATTGTCATCTTGTAGATTTCTTCGTGGTACTTGGTCTCCGCGTCCAACCCAGAGAGAAACTTCAGGATGGTTGGTCCGATCTTGATGCGATCGCCGTTGTTCAGCAGGCTTTCGCGGCCCACCTGGTCCTCGTTGAGGTACGTGCCGTTGGTGGAACCGTCGTCGACCACGTACCAGGCGTCGGGTCGCCGTTCGAGGTGCGCGTGCCGGCGCGAGACGCTATCGCCCTCCAGGATGATGTGATTGTCCGCCCCGCGCCCGATACGCAGCGGGGTGCGGTCGAGAAGGAAGCGCTTGCCCAGCAGTCCGGGCTCGGCGGTGTAGATGACGACAACGCAGTCGCTGCCCGTGCCCTGTTCGGGAGGGGAGGCCTGCACCACCTGTGTGACGCGTGTTTTCTCGTCGATTTCACTCACGAGCGAGGCCCCCGGCTCGGCGCTGACGGGGCGCGAGCGGGCGCACGCTGGACGCGGGCGCGCGCGCAACGAGCTCGCTCCGCGCAGAGGCGAGGAACAGAACCCAGGCTCGGTTCAGTTTCGT
>DASQDA010000042.1:0-2210 GCA_035634435.1 Polyangiaceae bacterium | reverse complement strand
CGAGGCGCGCCGCCAGATGGAGGCCGAGGCGCGTCTCAAGACCGAAGCGGAAGCGGAGGCGCGTCGCCAGGCGGAGCTCGAGGCCGAAGCTCGCCGCAAGAAAGACGCTGAAGCAGGCCGCAGAGCTGTCGCCGAAGAGCGCTCGCGGGCGGCCGCGCGCGCCGCCGAGGCTCCTGCTGACCCATCACGCGCATCGGGCAAGGGCAGGGCCTCCGGCGCAGGAATCACGAAGGGCGGCTCGGAAACGAAATCGAGCGGCAAGCGCAAGCGCAAGCGGGACAAGGGCAAAGGCGGTGCCGCGCTCAGTGACGTGACGAGTAGCGCGCCGCCCGCGGGCCTACCGCGTGCAAACCGTACCTGGCTCGTGCTGGTGCTGCTGATCGTCGCGATTGTGGTGCTCTACCTCTGGGCGCGACGCTGAAGGGAGGCCCCTTTGGGCCTACCTCGCGGCGCCTCGACGCGGATCGCGGCGTGAAAGGCCGGGGTCGGGCTTCACCCGCTCGGCCGTGATATTCCGCTCGGCGCACCATGCCCCTGCCTCATGATCCTCGATACGATGGACCGTTAGACGATCCCCGGGACCTTCGCTCGCGGTCGGACGCACGGCGCGAGCGCAAGCAATACGAAGCCCAGCTGATGGCCCTTGCCGAGCAGCTGGTAAGTCTGAGCGAGCGCATGCTGGGAAAGGTGCAGCTGCCCGAGTCGCTGCTCGAGGTCGTGCAGCGTACCCGCAGCATCCAAAGCCCGCAGGCGCGCAACCGCGCCCTGCGCGCGCTGCGCATCGAGCTGCGGAGCCTCGACGCGGACGAGCTCCAGCGGCACGTGAAAACGGTGCTGGACCCCTCGCACGGCGGCGTGGGCAAGCTGATCGAGACCTGGCGTGAGCGTCTCGTCGCGCGCCCCGTCGAGGAGCTGACTGCGTTTCTCGAGCAGTACCCGGACGCGGATCGCAGGCAACTACGTCAGCTGTTACGCAACGTCGAGAAGGCAGCCGAAGCGGACAAGGTGGAAAGCCTCCGGGCGCTCACCCGCGTGCTGCGCGAGCACGTGCGCTGAGCTCGAGCGCGGCTACGCCTTGGCCGCGCCCGGCCAGCTCATGAATCGACGCCGCGAGCGGGCGCGAAGCTCGGGGACGCGTGCGGATCGTCACGGGCGAAGAGCAACGAAAAGACGATGAACGCTGCCCAGAGCGCCACCAGATGGTAGAGCATCAGCTTGCCGCCGTGCTGCTCGAACACGCGGCTCGCTACGGGGGGACCCAGTAGAATCCCGCCCGCATAGAACATATTGTAAAGGCCCGTCGCGCGCCCGTACTGGCTGGGCTCACATTGCACGCTCTGCAGCGCCAAGCTCACGGGTGAGATGGTCGCCAGGCTGGCGCCGGCCGTGAACACGGCGACGCACATCCAGACGTAGGCATCAAGAAACACGAACCCGAGAATCATCGTCGCGCCAATCGCGGCCAGCCAGCGCATGATGAAGAGGTGGCCGTAGCGGTCGCCTGCACGCCCGGCGAAGTTGGAAAACAGCAGCATGCCCGCCGCGAAGAACGCGGGAATGACGATGGTTTGCTCGCGGGTGATATTCTTGCTCTCCATCAAGTAAAGCGGCAGGAACAGCACCACTGTGGCTTGGAAGTAGCCGTAAGCGAAGGTCGCAAAGCAGGAGTTCTTGATCTTCCACAAGAGGGCGGGGCCGGACTCGAGGCCGCCGCTGACGGAGCCCGCAGGGTGATCGTGCTCTCTGGCGTCGCGGGCGACGCACAGGCGCACATAGAGCGCTCCAGCGAGCGAGAGGGCGCCCGCGATGGCGAAGGCCGCGGAGAGCGGTGCAACGCTCACGACCACGCGGGAAAGCAGCGGGCCCATGACGTAGCCGACGGCCAGCGCCACCGCATACAGGCTGGTCGTGAACGCCTTGTGGTGCGCCTCCGAGCGGGAAAGAATGATGGTCTCGCAACTGACCCAGACCGCGACGGAGCACGCTCCATCCATGAAGCGGACTGCTGCCAGGCTGGTGTACGAGCTGAGCCAAGGAAACACGGCGACGCTCATCGCGTAGCCAACGAGGGCGTAGGTCAGCACGCGCTGAGCCGACAGCTTGCGGATGAGCCAGCCCATCGGCATCGAAAACAACACCAGGCCGCCCGCAAAACACGCCGCCAGCGTCCCGATGGCTTCCTTGTTGAAGCCGCTGGCGTCCAGCTGAAT
>DASQDA010000041.1:0-6750 GCA_035634435.1 Polyangiaceae bacterium | reverse complement strand
CCCCGCCCCCGATCCAGGCTTTGCCATCGCCTTTCAAGGTCCCGCGCCGGACAGCCGCAAAGCGGGGGCTTTCAGCTTGCTGTCGCTGTCGGCGCAGCGTGCACCGAGGATTACTGCCACCGACGCGCTTCCGGCTCAGGTGGCGTTTTCGCTCGAAGGCGACGCAGCGCTGGTGACCGTGCGGAGCGATGCCAGCTCCGAGTTCGGCGCCTACGTGCTCGATCTTCCGAGCCAGCGCGTCGACTTCGTCGCCCTCGCCAGTCCCCCGCTGGCTGCTGGCGTCATGGCGACACAGCGCCGAGCGTACATTGCCCAGGCGCACCCCGAGGGGCGAATCACGTTCATCTCACTCGACGATGGCGCAGTGCAAACGCTGAGCGCCTTCGAGCTCGCGGCGCGTATCCTGACGGACTGAAGGCGGAGAAATCGATGTCGAAGTATGTTTTGCCCGCGCTGCTCGCAGTGGCAGGCTGCGGTGATCGCGCGGACAAGTGGGAAACGCCTTTCGTGCTGAGCCACAGCGTGAACCTGAGCGGCTCCGTGGCGCTGGTCGACGCGCGACGCAACGAGGCGTTGATGTTGACCTCCAGGGGCCCGCTCGAGGTCAATGTCGAGCGCCTCGCAATCGGCAGGAACGTCGTGGCCGCAGTGGCATCGCGCGACAAGCAGCAGCTGTTCGTGCTGACCCGCGGCGTCGAGCGGCGTCTGAACGCGGGTGACGAGCGACCGCGACTATCCGTCATCGACGGCGGCACGCAACCGCGCATCAAACGCAGCTACGAGCTCGACGATCCTCTGCAGAAGCTCGCGATTGACCCACTAGGTGAGTGGGCGGTGGCCTACGACGCCGGCGGCGTGGTGGTGAACGTGAACGAGCTCATCCTCGCTCACGTGGCACAGCCGGAGCGCGAGACCTTTCCCAAGACCATCCGCAGCAAGGGCGGCCAGCCCGAGCGCTTCACGTTCACCACGAAGCTCCAGGTGCCGGGTGGCGGCTCGCACCGCTTGCTCGTGGTCGAGACGGTGCAGCAGGTTTCGATCCTCGACCTCGACAATCCCGAGGCGCGGGACATTGCCATCGATCTGCCGCGCACCAAGAGCGGCGGCGTTGCGGAGCCCGCGCAGGTGATCTTTCAGGACGATCTCCCGGGTGACGAAGAGGTGGCGGCGTACCTCGCCATCCGCTTCAAGAACGATTCGAACGTTCTCACCTTGCGCCTCAACCAACCCGCGCCCGGTAGCAGCGCGGCGTTCTCGTTGGTGCCCAACATGGTGGATGCCGGCGCTCAGCCATCGACCATCGAGTTCGTACGAACCGAGCGCGGCCTGCGCCTGGCTGCACTCGTACCTTCGCGACCCGCGGCGGTGCTGTTCGATCCGGCTACCTCCAAGAGCGAGCTGGTGGAGCTCGACCAGCCTTATTCGGGGATCGCGCGGGTGACGGCGCTGGTGAATGACGCCCCCTCGAGCGCGGACGTGGCGCTGCTCTACAGTAACCAGGCTGCGAGCATCGCCTTCTGGCGGCTCGGGCTCGCAAGCGGCACGCCCTACGCGAGCTTCGAAAGCTACCCCGTGGACAACCTCGTGACCGAGGTGCTCGACGTGCCCGGCGAGGACTTTGCCCACCTCAAGTTGCTTCGCGGTAGCGACGGCGCGAAGTTCTTCTTGCTCGATCTCAAGAGCCGGCAGAGCTCACCCATGCGTGCGCTTTCGGGGCTCAGCTTGCGACTGTCGCCGGATGGCCAGCGCGCCTGGGCGTACCGTCAAGGGACGCCAGACATCGCGCAGCTGCTCTTCGAAAATCAGCATTCCATCTCGCTCGCCGTGGAACGCCCGGTCAACGAGGTGTTCGACATCCAGCAGAGCGTCGGGGCAGGTCGCACCGCGATCGTGCTGCACGCCTCCGGGAGCGGACAAGCGAGTGTCGGCGCTGGAACGACCTCCGACGCGGCCGTGACTTTGTTCGACGCGGTGGCTCCCGACTCTGCGCAAACACGCTTCGTCAGCGGCTTGATGTGGGAGGGAATATGAGACTCGCGCATGGCTACGTAACGGCACATCAACTGGGCCTTGCGCTCGTGCTGGGTTGTCTCAGCGCACGCGCCCAGTCCGCCGACGCGCTGGAAAAGCGCTCGACCCCGCGGTCGACGGCAGAGGTGGCCGACCGAGCTTCGACCGGGAGCGAGCCCTCGGAAGCGGACGCTGCGCCGGCGCCGGCTTCTATGCCCCGCGAGCCCGAGGGCACACGCCGACCGCCCAGCGTCACACCCGAGGAGGCCTCCGCCGCGATCACCAAGGCGCCGTGGCCCGCCGTCCCTGCCAGCAGCAGCCCGCGAGTGGACCCGCCGCCGAGCTTGGCGCCGATCGCGAGCTCGGGGCCACCCACGAGCTCGGCGGCAGCCGCCGATGACGGCGTCGTGGCGCTCGACGACGGGCTGATGGGCACACACCAAGCTCACTTCTACTTCGCCGCGGGTGCGCGCGTGACGAAGATTTCCGATGCGGCCTACGACCCATTCGCAACTCAGGACGCGCTTGCTCAGGTCTCGCTCGGCCTGGGCAACGTCCTCTATCGACGGGGATCGTGGTCGACGCCGGTCGCGATCGCGTGGGACTACGGGGCCGCCACGGCGCAGGCGCGCGGAGCCGAGACGTCGCTGCGTTCGCATCGGTTCGTGGTTGTGCCGGAGCTACGGCGCCACTTTTTTCGGCGACTCTATGCCTTCGCCAAGCTCGGTCTCGGCGTCAGCCTGGTGAACGCGCGCCTCGAAGACGTTGCCCTGGGTAGTGAGCGCAGCAGTGAAAGTGTTGGCTTCACGGCGGACCCAGCACTGGGAGTCGCATTCGAAGTGGCTGGCGCGCGCGCGGGTTACTCCCGCGAGCCCCGCCGTTGGCTCGCGCTCGAGGGCGGGTACGTGTGGACGACCAGCACTCGCTTGCGCTTCGAGCCCGCGAGCGGCGCGCCCGCTCGGACAGCCGACGTCGACCTCGGCGAGCTCTCGTTGAGCGGCCCGAGTACCCGCCTGAGCGCAGCGCTGTCGTTCTGAGCGGCGGCGTCCCGTGCGCTCACAGGGTCGCACCTGCGCGCACGAGGCGTCCCTCGCCGACACGGCGGGCGTGGCCGCGACGCTGGGTGGAGCGTCTTGTGCTAAGGACGGAATTTAACGGACGCCACCTGCCAAATCCCGGCAACCGCGCGCGCCCTGGTGTGCAGACACCCTGTCTCAGGTCGCGCGGGGTGCCGCTGCCGGCGCGGCAACGAGCGGCGCAGTCGGGGGCTTACCCCCCAATTCGACCGCGCGCCGGTGTGGGAGCTAACGTGAAGCGAGCGTGCAGATAGCCACGGAAGCGGTGGACGCCGCAGACGAGATTGCTACATTCAACGAGTGCAAGTCGTGCTGAGGAAGCTCGGGCGAGGCTCGCGAGCGGTCGCGGGTCGGTTGGTGCGAGCGCCCCGCAAGGGTTCCGTGATTGTGATCGAGTTCTCGGACGGGATGCACGAGTACGTCACCACGCCAGTCAAGCGCGTCCTTCGCCTTGCTTCGCGCGACGTCTTCTACATCGAGACCGTCAACAGCCGCTACCGCCTCGAAGTTCGCGACCGTGAGCGCGCGCTCGAAGACGCCTCGAGCGGCTGAGTTTCAGGCGTGCCGAGCGGGTTGTCCCGCCAGTCTTGCCATTTAGCGCTTCCGCTGGGAGGCAAAGCAGGGTATTCCCGCAGCCCCCCCGGAGCTTGGGTTGGGCCTTTTGGGCACAGCACGAGCGCCAGCACTCAGCCACTCAGCACGGATTAAGAAGAGCTCTCGATGGGAAAGTTCGACAGTCGCAGTTCGCAGAAGATGACGCGCCGCAAGGGACAGCGGAAGAAGAAGGCGCGGCTCGCCCGTCGCGCCGAGGCAGCGCATAGCGAGCGCACGAAGAAGAAGCCCTCGAAGAAGCGTTGAGCATTTGCCGAGTGTCCTTCGGAGCGACTGCGGTGTCGCTCCGAAGTCGGAAGACCGGCTGAGTGCCAGCGTGTGCCCTACGGCGCAGGAGCGCCGGGCACCGTGCGGAGTGGGAGACGAAACGTGCGCTGCAGCGCACTACGGGATGATCTTGGTTGCGAACTGAGCGTCGTGGTGCGGAGCCGTGCTCGGCTTCGCCGGCGCTTCGCCAAAGAGCCCCACGTCGCCTTGCAGATGCCGCTCACGCACCAAGCGAAAGCCACCGCCGCTGTCGCGCCATTCTTGCGCCACACGCGTCGTCCGCAGCTGCGCCTCGTTCGTTCGAGACCACGAGTAGTCCACCTCGACCTGGGCGACGTCGGGAGCCTTCATCGCAAAGCTGGCGAGCTCGACGTCGAAGAGGCGCACGTCCTTGCCCCACGCCAAGCGGTGCTCGAGGAAGAGCTGCTGGGCGCCTTCGTCAGTCAGTCCCAGGGCGACGTCCATGCGCCCGAAGCGCGCTGCCAGGTTGAGCGAGCGCGCGGCGTCGGTGGCGCGCTCCGCCGGTGGGGGTGGTGCCAGGCAGCCGAGCGTGACGAGACCTACGAGCAGCAGCCGAGCGCGCATGCCGTCGGGTAACAGGTTGCAGCGTGTTCGGGAAAGAAAGACGTCAGAAGCCCGATGCCGCTACGAAGTAGGTCTGCAGCCCCGCCGGCGCCTCGTCATCCAGCCCCTTGGCGACGCCCAGCCGCAAGGTGCCTCCCACCCGATACCCGAGCACGATATTCATCCAGAGCTCCGCGCCGACGCCCAGGCGCAAGACGTCGAGCGGTTTTCGCGGGTCGATGTCGAAGTAAGCACCGCCCCAATCGGCGAAGAGTGTCCCACTGACGTCCTGTAGAAAGACCGGTAGCGTACCGATGCCGCGGTCCACGTAGGCGATGGGGAAGCGGTACTCGCCATTCAGCAGGGTGTATTCCGTGCCGATGAACTGGCTGGGAGCGTAGCCGCGCAGCACGTAGCCGCTCTGGCGCAGTCCGCTGGTGTAGACGTCGAGCACCGGCTGGTCTGCGAAACCGCCGGCACCGAACAACCCCCGGCGCGGATAGGTACCGCCCGAGCTGCCGCCCGAGACAGCAAGCGCCACTACGTGGTGCCGGTGCCAGGGCATGGCGAAGTAGCCCGTCAGCGTCCCGGCGAACGACGCCAAGGTGCCTTCGCTGCCGAGCGCGGGGTCTGCGAAATCGACGCCGAGCGCGAAGCTGAACCCGCGCTCCAGACTGATTCCGTACAGGGTGCCTTCGGCGTTCGAGTAGCCGTAGCCCAGGTGGACCGAGGCGATCAAGCCGGAGGACGGCTCCGTCGGCACTAGGCCCCACGGGTCGACGCGCGTGCCGAGCGGAGCCTCGTGCCCCGTGTCGGCGACGGTGTAGCTGAAGCCCACGCCCTGACTGGCGAACTCGCCTGGAATTCCCAGGCTCACTCCGGTGGTGAAACCGACGAGCCGCTCGCTGACGGTTTCGCTGATATCACCCACGCGGTAGTCCGCTCGAGGCACCGTTTGGCTGAAGAGGCCCATGTGCATGCCAAAGGGGAGCCGGTTGTAGGAGTAGTCGAGCGAAGCGCGCCACGCGGGCGCGCCGGTCTCGAGCGTCACGGCGGCCGCGTACGCATGCTGACCGACGGCGTCCGCTCCGGTGGTTCGCAGCGTGAGCGCATTGCCGAAAGTGCCCGTCTCGTACTCGACTCGATACGAGTAGGGTCTGAGCGTCGGCAAGGGGTTGTAGCCGCTCACGGGCCAGCGCATGGGCGTCACGCTCGGATCCCGCGCTTCGCGAGCGGGCGCCGGTAACGCGTCCAGAAATCGTGCGCCATCGAGCGGCATCGAGAACAGATCGAACCCTCGGGAGGTGTAGCCCACGTACACCAGCGTTCGGGCGTCGGGCGACACCTCCGGCATGTACGCGCCAGTGAGCACGTTGGTGACTTGCGCGAGCTTCGCCGTCGCACGGTCGTAAGCGTAGACGTTGGCGACGCCCGTACGATCCGACGTGAAGTAGAGTGTCTTGCCGTCGGGCGCCCACGTCGGCTGTTGATCCATGGCGCGGTCGTGCGTCAGTTGCTGGAAGCGGCCGCTGCCCACCTCCACGACGCGGATGTCTCGGTAGCCCCCGTGGGTCCAGACGCTGTACGCCACATGCTTGCCGTCGGGCGAAAAGCGCGGCGTGTAGGCCTGCTCGAAGCGAGCGCTCGGCACCAGGAGCCGCTCGTTGGCCATGACACCGTCGGAGCTGAAATCCGCGATGCGCAGGGTGCTGGTGCCCTTGTCGTTCGTCACGTAGACGAGGCTGCGCCCGTCCGCACTGACGTCCGCGTCGCGGGCGCGGGCTCCCAGGGTGAGTCGCTCGCGCGCGGCGTTCTCGCCGGGCTCGATCGACGGGAGCCGGAACAGGTCGTTCAGAAAGTGGCGACGCCGGCTCGGCGCCGAGCTCTCGAACACAATCGAACAATCCTTGCCGATGCTGCTGTTGCTGCCGTGCGTGCGTGTCAAAAGTCGAGCGCTCTGGTCGGCGCGCGCTGGCTCGGCCGTGATCCGATAAAGCCCTGCGCGTGTGTGACCGTCATCGCGGTAGTAGACGAGCTCAGGCGCATCAGCGGATTGACAGCGGGGCGGCACGAAGCGTGGGTAGAACGCACCACGACCCCCATGCGTCAGCCGAACACCTTCCCGAAGCCCGCGTTCGCGGATGGTCCGAGCTTGCGCCGCGTATTGTCGCTCGATGTCTTGCTTCCAGCTGGCGTAGAGCGCCGGGTAACCCTGACCCGT
>DASQDA010000040.1:0-3476 GCA_035634435.1 Polyangiaceae bacterium | reverse complement strand
ATTGCCGCCGACGGTCGTAGCCCTCAGGGTCGCCCCTTCAGTTGCTACCAGGAGCCAATCGAATATGCCGCATCCGCTTTCATTTCACCACATCAAGGCCACCCTCGCTCTGCTGACTGCTTCTGGCCTGGTCGCCTGCGGCGGCTCGAGCGAGCCGGCAGCAAGCCCGGTCGGCGCGCAGGAGGTCCCCGCGGCAGCCGCCAGTCAGGACTCGGCCCCGAGCACGTCGAGCGCTCTCGAGGCGACCAGCGAATCCGAAGCGCTGTCACCCGTGTCGGCGGACAACGCGGCCGCTGCAGCGAGCCCAGCGACGAGCGAGACAGCCGTGAGCACCGAAGCAAAGCCGACCGAAGCGGCGCCCGTGGCGCCCGCACCGGCGGCCGCCGTGAAGAAGGCAGCCGGCGCCAAGGGCGGCTGCGGCGCTGGTAGTTGCGGCGCAAAGAAGAAGGCAGCGGGCGCAAAAGGCGGCTGCGGTGCTGGAACCTGCGGCTGAACCGGTCGGAATGAACGCTGCACCGTCGCCCGTCGTCCTCGAGCCGCTGCGACGGCCCGTAGGAGTCGGGCTGGGTCTACGCTGGGAGTTTCTCGAGGAGGTGGTGTCGGGTCCCTTGCTCGACATTGCCTTCTTCGAGGTCTCGCCGGAGAACTACATGCGTCGCGGCGGCTACTACCCCGCGCAGCTCGAGCGCGTGCGCGAGCGGTACCCGCTCGTCACCCACGGCTTGACGCTTTCGATCGGTGCCGTCGACGAACCCGATACCGCTTATATCGCAGAGCTCGAGCGAGAGGTCCGGCGCTTGGGTACGCCCTGGCACTCGGACCACCTGTGTTTCTCTAGTGTCGGCTCACAGGTGCTGCACGACCTGATGCCACTCAAGTTCTCTCAGGAAAACGTGCGCCGCGTGGTCGATCGCGTGCAGCGCGTCCAAGACGCCTTGTCGCTGCCTTTCGCGTTGGAAAATATCAGCTACTACGCCCATCCGGGCCGACGCGAGATGCCAGAAGCAGAGTTCGTCGCGCGCATCATCGAAGCGAGCGGCGCGGGCCTCTTGCTGGACGTCAACAACGTCTTCGTCAACGCGGAAAACCACGGCGAGATCGCGCTGGATTTCTTGAAGCAAATGCCGCTCGATCGCGTGCTGGAGATCCACGTCGCCGGACATGCGCGCCAGCAAGATGGGCTGATCATCGACACGCACGGTACGGCGGTATCGGACCCAGTCTACGAGCTCCTCGAGTGGACGTTGCAACGCACGGGTCCCGTGGCCGTGTTGCTGGAACGCGACAGCGAGGTGCCCGAGCTGGCCGAGCTCACGGACGAGGTCCGGCGCCTCGCCGCAGTGTACACCCGGGCGCAGCAGACTTGGCAGCAAGAGCGTGCAAAAAGCTCTTGAATCTGCGCTGGCCGAGCTAGTGCTCGACGCGCGGCTCGATCTCGCCGACCGGGCCTGCGTCGAGGCCTGGCTCGCGCGCCACGACGTGGAGCCCGACGACGCTCAGGCGATTCTGGAGACGGAGCTGCCGCGGCTTTCGGTGTATCGGCGGCTGGTGCGTGGCACGTTGCGTGAAGCGCTCAACGCCAGCATCCCGCGCACCATCGCCCGGCTCGGACCCGTCTTCGAGGCTTACTTCGACCGCTTCTTGCAGGAGCGCGGCCCTCGCACGCACTACCTGCGCGACGTGACGCGCGAGTTTCTCGGCTTTTGTACCCAGCACTGGCGGAGTGACCCGCGCGTCCCGCTCTACCTGTGTGACCTCGCGCAACACGAGTCGCTCCACATCGACATCGCTGCTGCCGCCCAGGTTGACGCCGCGCTGCAGCCCGCAGCGCTCGACCTCGAGGCGGGCTTGTCGTTCAGCGAGGCGTCCCGGCTCGTACACCTCGACTATGCCGTGCATCGGCTGAGCGAGGCCCTCGACGACCGCACCGAGCCCGACCGTGTGCCCACGCACCTGCTCGCGTATCGCAGCCCTGAGCACGAGGTTCGTTACCTGGAGCTCACGCCGCTCGCATCCGCCATCATCGGGCGACTGATGCAGGGTGCTTCGCTGAAAGATGCTCTGCTGGGGGCGACGAGCGAGCACGGCGCCTCGCTCGATGAGGCCTTGATCACCGCCACCGCTCACCTGCTCGCGGACCTCGCGGAGCGGAGCGTCGTGCTGGGCCCGCGCGCAGGCGCCCGATCCCCAAATTCCTCGCCCGAGCCAAACCCGAGTAAGCTCCCCACTGCGACTGCAACGCTCCCCGACAAAGCCGCGAAAACATGACTCAAAGGGACCCCCTAGGCATCCTGGGCCTGATTGTCGCGGACAAGTACCGCATCGAACGGCTGGTTGGTGAAGGCGGCTTCGCGCTCGTTTACCGGGCACAGCACACCATCTGGAACAAGCCAGTCGCGATAAAGTTCTTCAATCAGCTGTCATCCGCTCCGGCCGAACAGCGAGCGCAGTTTCAGGAGGCATTCATCCAGGAAGGCGCGCTGCTCACGGAGCTTTCGAGCGAGACGGCAGGCATCGTACAGGCGCGTGACATTGGCACTTACACGACACCCGACGGCAGCTGGATGCCGTTCATGGTGCTGGAGTGGCTCGAGGGCGTGACCCTCGATGCCTGTCTCGAACAGCAACGTGAACGCGGCGGGCCGGCTTGGACACTGGCGCAAGTGTTACGGTTGCTAGGCCAAGCGGCAGCGGCGCTGGACGTCGCTCACGGCAAGGGCATCGCACATCGCGATATCAAGCCCGCCAACCTGTTCGTCCTGGGCGACCCGCAGAGCGGCCGAGCCACGCTGAAGGTGCTCGACTTCGGTGTCGCCAAGATGATGTCCGACAACACCGAGCTCAAGGCGGCGATGGCCAAGACGGGCATGAACGTCACCTCGTTCACGCCGCAGTATGCAGCCCCCGAGCAGTTCAGTCGTACCTACGGTGCAACGGGACCTTGGACCGATGTGTTTGCGCTCGCCCTGGTCGCCGTGGAAATGCTCCTGGGTCGGCCCGCGCTGGACGGAGACGACGTCATGCAGCTCGCGTTCTCCTCGGGACACCCGGACAGACGCCCCACACCGCAGAGCCTCGGCGTGGGCTTGCCCGACGCTGTGGAAGCGGTGTTCCGGCGCGCGCTCGCCGTGGATCCGCGCCAGCGTTTCCACCGCGCAGGTGAGTTCTGGCGGGCGCTCGAGGCAGTGACCGGTTCGATGACCGTCACCGAGCGCGGCGGCTCGCTGCCTGCGATCGAGGCGACCCAGCTTGCGCCGCAGGGCTATGCGACGCTCCAGCCGACGCTGCCTTCTGCCGTACGGGTCGAGCCTGCGGCCACCGGTTCCCCCTCGACGTCGACGGCACCGCACATCGGTCCGGGCCGACGCGCTGGCAAGGGCGCGGTGCTGACGTTCGCTGGCATGGCGGTCGTCCTTGCAGCGGCGGGTTACCTGTTTCTCGGCGGGTCGGAGAGCTCATCGAAGACTCCCTCCGAC
>DASQDA010000039.1:0-1670 GCA_035634435.1 Polyangiaceae bacterium | reverse complement strand
ATGTTAGTCGCGAGCTTCGAATGCCCGAATTGCGCCCCAAAGCCGTGCTCGTCGCCGTCAGGCTTCCCGAGGTGAGCGAGGCCGAGTTCGACTCGAGCCGGGCGGAGCTTCGCCGGCTGGTGACCACGCTGGGCTACGACGTGACAGCCGAGGTCACCCAGGTGCGCCCCGCGCTCTCCCCCGCGGCCGTGCTTGGGGAGGGCAAGCTGCTCGAGCTGGCCGAGCTGACCGGCGGCAGCGGGCGCAATGAGACCACCGCCCCGAAGCGCAAAGACAAAGCCCGACTGCGCCGCCTGGCCGAAGCCGAAGCCGAAGACGCCGAGGACGAGCCCGAGCTGAGCTCTGACGAGGCTGGCGCCCGCCACGACGGCGAAGCGGCGGCCGATGCGCCGCAACTGATCGCGGTCGATCATGACATCTCACCGAGTCAGCTGCGCAATCTGGAGCGCGCCACCGGGGTCTCGGTCCTCGATCGGACGGGCGTCATCATCGAGATATTTCACCGGCATGCCAAGAGCCGGGAAGCGCGCCTGGAGGTCGAGATCGCGAGACTCACCTACACCGCGCCGCGCTTGCGCGAGTCGCCGCGCGGCAAAGAGCGGCAGCAGGGGCGCGGCGCCGGCGAGGCGGCAATCGAGCTCGATCGCCGCAAGATCCGCGATCGTATCGCGGAGCTTCGCGAACAGCTCGAAGCCATCCAGCGCGAGCAGGCCGTGCGGCGCGCGCAACGGCGAGAAGCGCGTAGGGTGGCCCTGGTCGGCTACACCAACGCCGGCAAGTCCTCGTGGATGCGGGCCCTGACCGGCAGCGCCGTTCTCGTAGAGAACAAGTTGTTTGCCACCCTGGACACCACAATCCGCGCTCTTCAGCCCGAAACGCGTCCCCGCATCCTGATCAGCGATACCGTCGGCTTCATCAAGAAGCTGCCGCATGATCTGGTGGCGAGCTTCCGCAGCACGCTCGACGAAGCGCTGCAGGCGACCTTGCTGTTGCACATCGTCGACGCGTCCGATCCCGACTGGGAGAGTCAGCTCGAGGTGACCAGCAGCGTCCTCGCCGACATCGGTGCTCAGGGGGTGCCGTCACGGGTGGTGATGAACAAAGTCGACCTGGTGTCGGACGCCGAGCGAACGCTGCTGGAAGACCGCTTCCCAGATGCGTGGTTCGTGTCAACCAAGAGCGCGGACGACGTGGCCCGACTTCACGCGCAGATCGTGGAAACTTTCGAGAGCAGCTATCGCGAGGTGGAGTTACTCGTTCCCTACGACCGACAGCGGCTCGTCTCCGAGATGCACGAGAATGGCCGCGTCCTCGGACAGCAGTACGAAGAAGCGGGCGTGCGCGTGCGCTGGCTTACCGACTCACTCACGATCGATCGGCTGCAGGCCGCGCTGACGGCCTGACCGGGTCGATTTCGAAAGGCCTGCCTGGCCGTCGCTCGAGGTTTCTGGTGAGGTGAGCGGATTGCAGCCGAAAAGCCATCATGCGTCTGCCTGCCCGCGCCCGCAGCCCATTCGTGTAGGCGAGCTGCGGCGACACTTCGTGCGCGGCCGCAAGGTGCCGCGGGGCGTGGTGTGGTTCGGCCTCACGAGCTTCTGGGGACATCTGCGTCACCTGGCGGCCGCTGCCATAGCGACCGAGGACATCGACTCGCGCGATTGGATGACCGC
>DASQDA010000038.1:0-3892 GCA_035634435.1 Polyangiaceae bacterium | reverse complement strand
GCTGCGCTGCGAGACTCCGCCGAGGCCTAGCACCATGTCCACCGAACCCACTCGACCCGAAATCGACAGCACGCCAGGCCTTCTCGTCCTCGAGTTCGGCGCCCGGTGGTGTCCCATCTGTCAAGCCGCTCGTGGCCTCATCGACGCCGCCCTGGCGGGCTCCACGGACGTGACCCACCTCTGGGTGGAGGATGGCAAGGGCAAGCCCCTCGGGCGTTCTTTCAAGGTCAAGCTCTGGCCCACGCTCGTCTTCCTCCGCGATGGCAAAGAAGTTGCGCGTGTCGTCCGGCCCAGGGAGCCGGGTGAGCTCGACGCTGCGCTGCGCGTCTTACGCTGAGGGGCGGGACCCCGTGCAGTGGTTTCACAACGGCGCGTAGCGCGTCCGCAGGAAGGCAGCGTGAGGGTTTACGAGGCGAGCCGGCTGCGCAACCTTGAAGCTCTCTGTCAGTGCTCGGCACCCGTGCGAGGGAATGTAGCGCCTCATCAGGGATTCGCCTAAGCTATCGCATGCGCAGTTCCGGGTGGGGTCAGGGGTTTGGGGCTGTGGCCCTCTTGAGCATGGTCGCATGCGGCGGATCCGAGAGCGGGAGCACCTCGGCCGAGCGCGTTTGCGGAGTGGCAGGAGAGGTCCTCTCCGTGGGGTCGGATTGGCCAGTGGACAGCACCGTTCCCGCTCCGGAGCTCGAGCCACTGCGCGGCTGTGAGCGCTTCCGCGGAGCTCTGCACTTGCATCACACGGCCCCACGCGCAATCGAGGCACTCACCTCCATCCGCCAGATCGACGGATCGTTGTTCCTTGGCTCGCAGACTGAACTGAGGGCGTTGTCTGCTCTACGCACGATTGGAGGCCGGCTGATTTTGCGCGGCGCCGTGCCGGTCCCCATTGGCCTCGAAGCGCTGGAACGCGTCGGAGGGCTCTGGCTCTACGATGGGGACTTCACCGATCTCAGCTGGCTGCCCAGCCTGAACGAAATCAGTGAATCCATGGTTGCGCGGCGCAACTCCAAGATTTCCCCCCTTGCGCTGCAGGAGTTCGCCGCAGCTCGCGTCCGTCCCGGCGCGTGGGTGTCCTTGACCGACAGCGTTCCGACCGAGCAACCCGACCCCGACGCGGTTCTTTGCGGTGAGCCAAACACGAGCCTGCTGTTACGGCAGCTGCAGCTGCGGCAGCTGGAGCGGCCGGAAGCGCCGTGCACACGCATTCTCGGTTCGCTCCATCTCCCTGACATCTCTGCTCCCGAGCAACTGCAGGTCCTCTCCAGCGTGGTCGAAATCGACGGCGGATTGAGCGTGTTCCGTAACAACACCAGCGATTTCGGCCCGCTGCGCAACCTGCGGCGGATAGGAACCCGGTTCTCGCTGCACCTCGTCCAAACTCCGGGCATCGAGGGCTTCGAGGGCCTTCTCGAGGTCGGTGAGCTCGAGGTACTCAACTCCACGGACTTGACCAGCTTCGATTGGCTGCCCGCCTTGACGACAGTGCGCGAGACCGCCGTCATCAACTTCAGCGAGCCGCTGCTCGCGGACGAGGTCACCGCGCTGCTGTCCCGCATCGGGGTGGGTGGTGAAACTTCGGTTCGATTCTTCCCCTGATGGCCTTCTCGTATCTATAGGCTTGACATCCGGCGCGCAGTCTTCGACGTGGTGGTCAGCAATGACGAACGCCATCGAGACGAACGGTCTGGTAAAAACCTTCGGCAAGACCCGTGCGCTGGACGCTCTGACTTTGACGATCCGTGGGGGCTCCGTTTACGGGCTGCTGGGCCCCAACGGTGCCGGCAAGACCACGGCCATTCGCGTGTTGACCACATTGCTGAAGCCCAGTGGCGGAACGGCTACCGTGCTCGGCCTCGATGTGGAGCGCGACGCCGCGCGCGTGCGACAGAAGGTCAGCTTGACGGGTCAATACGCGTCGGTCGACGAAGACCTGACGGGGCACGAGAACCTGGTGCTGGTGAGCCGGCTGCTGGGGATGTCGTGGGTGGACGCCCGCAAGCGCGCCACGGAGCTGCTGACGGCCTTCAATCTGCTGGAGGCCGCGCAGCGGCAGGTGCGCACCTTTTCCGGAGGCATGCGCCGCCGCATCGACATCGCCGCCAGCCTGGTCACCCGACCCGATATCCTGTTCCTGGACGAGCCGACCACCGGCCTCGACCCCCGCAGCCGCAACCAGGTCTGGGATCTGGTCAGGCAGATCGCTGCCGACGGCACCACGGTGTTGCTCACCACGCAGTATCTCGAAGAAGCCGACCGACTCGCCGAGCGCATGGCCGTCATCGACCAGGGCCGGGTCATCGCCGAAGGAACGAGCTACGAGCTGAAGTCGTCCATCGGCGGCAACGCCTTGCGCTTCCAGCTGGTCAATGCCGATCAGCGAGAGCAGGCCGAGGCGCTCGTCGCAGGTCTGGTGGGGCATCGCGTGTTGCCCAATACCGATCCGACGGCCATCGCGATCAAGGTCGCCGATGCTGCCGCGGCAGCCCATGTTCTCGCGTCTTTGCTGCAAGCCAACATCCAGCTGACGGACTTCTCGCTCGGCGCTCCGAGCCTCGACGATGTCTTCTTCACGTTGACGGGCGGTCAGGTTCCAAAGCAGGCGGCGGGCAGCGGCGCGGGGGAGGTACTGTCATGAACAACGACAACGACGCGATGCCGAGCCGCAACAATGCGCTCGCGCTGGGGGATCGGCCTCGACCCGCCTCCGCCGTGTCGGCAGTCGTCACGCTGGCGTGGCGCGCCATGCTCAAGATCAAGCATGTGCCCTTTCAGCTGTTCGACGTGACCGTCACGCCCATCATGTTCACACTGCTCTTCACCTACGTGTTCGGCGGCGCGCTGGCTGGCTCGACGGAAGCGTACATTCAATTTTTGCTGCCGGGCATCCTCGTGCAAACGATCATCTTCACCACCGTCTACACCGGGATGGGCATCAACAGCGACATCCACAAAGGCCTCTTCGATCGCTTCCGCTCGCTCCCCATGTGGCAGCCGGCGCCGGTGCTCGGTGCGCTCGCGGGCGACGTGTTCCGTTACACGACGGCTTCGCTCTTGATCATCGTGCTGGGTGTGATCCTCGGCTTCCGTCCGGCAGCGGGCTTCATCGGCGTGCTGCTCGCGCTTCTACTGGTGCTGCTATTCGCCTTCGCTGTCTCCTGGATCTGGATCATCTTCGGCATGAAAGTGAAAACCCCTGAGTCCGTGATGACCACGAGCTTTCTTTTTCTCATGCCGCTCACCTTTGCCAGTAACATCTTCGTCGATCTGAAGACGATGCCGCCCTGGCTTCAGGCCATCGTGCGCCACAACCCGATTACCCACTTGGCGGATGCCTCACGTGGGCTCATGCACGGCACGGACGTCACTGCCGACGTGGTCTGGGTGCTGGCCGCGTCCGCCGTCATCGTCGCTGTCAGTGCACCCGTCGCCATGCACATGTATCACCAGGAACGCTGAGCGGGGCTTTCGCTCCAGGTCGAGTGCCCGCCGTGACGTGCTCGAAACGCCGGGCAACAAGCCCAGCTTCCTGGCCGGGGCACGCGCCTTGCTTGCTCGGCGTACACATGAAAGTCGCGCATGTACCGATGTTTCTGGCGCTGGGGCTGCTGCTGGCTTGCGAATCCAGCCCCCGGCGGTCGCCGGCTGCCGCGCCGGCCACTACCGCCGTCCCGCCCGTCCAGGCTGACCCGGCTGCGAGTCCTGCCGACGACGATCCGCCCCCGGGCTGGCCTGCTGACGCGGGAAGCGCGGATCCGGCGGACGCTCCGGCGGATCCAGCGGAGCAGAACCCGCTTTCCCCTACGACGCCGCCTGAACGCACGCAGTGACCCCCGTGGGGGCGGAGCCGGAGCGAGCGCGTGGCAGCGCTCTGCCGGTGATCTGCACACCAGTGACA
>DASQDA010000037.1:0-2090 GCA_035634435.1 Polyangiaceae bacterium | reverse complement strand
GGTTCGCGCCTGGGACCTCGAGCGGCAAGCCGACGAGCTGCAGACGGCGCTGGAATCGGGTTGGCGACCCGAAGAGTCGTTTGGCGGCGCGACGGAGACGACCGACGTCGGCGGCGAAGCCGTCACGGACACCGATGCGGGCTCCGTCGAAATCGTCGATGAGGATGAGTACATCGACGCTGAGCTGCTCGACGTGGAGGAGCTGGACGACGTGGACACCATCGAGGTCGACGTTCCCGACCAGGGCTCCGAGGAAGCGCTCGAGGGACGCGAGCTGCCGAGCGTCGACATCGACGAGCTCGGAGACGGCGAGCAGGTGGTCACACTCCCGCCCTTCTCTGCGACGCCGGCGGCCGATACGCTGCTCGAGCCCCAGCACGACGAACGAACCGAGACCGATCTGGAGTTTGCAGGGGTTACTCCCACCGAACGGCATCCGGAGATGTCGGCGAGTGAACCCCCCGTGAGCGAGGTGGAGGGTGCTCTGGATCCGGAGTCGCAGCGCGCCGTTCTCGACTCGCTGTTTCCGTCGGAGGCGCCGACGCGGGACGTCGCGCTGGAAGGCGAAATTCCGAGCCCGCGATCCGAGGCTGCGCCAGCGCCCGCGGTATCGGGGATCGTGCTCGCCAGCGTGGCAGGGCTCCAGGACCTCCCCGACACATCGCAGGCTGCTCTGGCCGCGAGCGTCGAGCTCCACGACCTGGTCGCCGACGAAGAGATCTCCGGATTTGCGTTGGCATTGGTGCTCGCGGGCGACGTCGCGCTGATGCCGGCCATCGCGGACGTGGCGGCAGCACGAGCCGGGCCGGGCGAAGTTCTGTTCGCGCAAGGCCATCTCGAAGAGGGTGTGTCGGTGCGCGTCGTGGCTGGATCCAACGGGGCACGTGTTGGCTCGTGGAGCAAAGCCGTCTTCGAACAGGCTGCCCTCGAGTGTCCCTGGGCGTTCGACCAGCTCAAGACGGTGGGTGACCGTTATCAAGCGCTAGCCGGCATCACGCTGGGACCCATGGGCGAACGCCTCGACGACATGTTGCGCGAGCTGGTGACCGCGCGTTGCGAAGTCATGCGCCTGCTGCCCGGCGAGGTCATCGCCGAGGCCGGCAAGCCACTGCGCGGCATGGTCGTGCTCGGTGCCGGGCGTATCGACCTTTTCGCTGGAGACGCGAGCGCGGAACGCCTGGAGCGTCAGCTGAGCGCGGGCGACTTTCTGTTCGCCCCCCAGATCCTGCTCGCGGCGCCCGCTCCGCTGACGGCGCGAGCCGGGCCGGCTGGGGCGCTCATATTGTTCGCCGAGCGCCGGGTCGCTCACGAGCTGATGGTGTGGGTACCGCCCTTGCTCGAGATACTTTCCGATTAGCACTCCGACTCGGACCTTGTGCCTGCGGGGCGCTCTGAGCGTTGGCGAGGTGTCCCGTGAGGCTCACTCGCTGCGCAATTGCCAGACCACCTCTTGGTTACCCTGCGCCCCAGCGAAGCGCAGGCCGAACCAGCGAGCTCCGCTTGCGATGGTCGGGCGCCCGTCGGCGCGGACTTTCGGAAAGCGAAGGCGAAAGGCCATGCGCCAGGGCGTCGTGTAGGGGAAATAAGTCAGCTCGATGGCCCCAGGCTTGCGCACCAGCTCGATGTTGGAAGGGGCGGTCTCGGTGCCCTCGTCGTCAATCAAACGAACAATCCAGGCGGGTTCCTTGGCAGCCAGGTCGGCCCACTTGTACCGTTGCGCATACAGCGCAACGTAAAAAGCATGATGATCGCGCGTCTCTGCCAGCGAGCGTTGCAGCAACTGGTGGCGTTGGTCGATGGTGAGCCGGTAATCCTCCGCGTACCGCACGACGTAAGCCCAGCGGAAGTCCCACGACTCGTAGGTCGCAGTGACGTTCAGCACCTTGTCCATTTCAGCTACGGTCGTCAGCTCCTCGGAACGCGTCCAATGGCGTAGCGCCGTCTCGTAATCGCTCGCGACGTACTCGCGCGGCCCTTCCTGCAGGTCGACGGACTGTCGCGCGCACCCCGCCGCAGGCAGGAGGAGGACTGTCAGTGCCAGTGCGAAGCGAGACGGCCGCATCGCCCGCATCCTACACCGGCAACGATTC
>DASQDA010000036.1:0-6044 GCA_035634435.1 Polyangiaceae bacterium | reverse complement strand
CCACCGCAGGTAGCGGCGGTGCTTCGATGGGCGGCGCGGGCGGCAAAGCGGGTAGCGGCGGCGGCGGCGCTGGCGGCACAGCCGGCGCAGGCGGTTCCGCGGCAGGCTCGGGCGGCTCCGGCGGCGCCACTATGCCCCCGTCCCTGGGCAAGCTGGACGGCTTTCTCCACCGTTCCCCGTGCGAGGCGGCTAACCAGGCTTTCGATTGTCGGCTTCCTGGGTGTGTCGGCGGCGTCAAGAACGTGACCCAAGAATTCATGGTCATGGGCGGAGACCCGGCCCGGATCTATGACGTGACCGTCCGCGTCGCGGGCGTCATGGAAGGGCGCCAGTACAACAACGCTCCGGGCGGCATGGGGCGGCGCAAGGGGACCGCGAATCGCCAAGCCAGTATGGGCGACTTCTGGCACCCCGGCATCGTTCGCCCGGGCAGCTTGGGCACCTACAACACGCTCGAGCTGGACGTGTCTCCCGCGGTGGCGGGTGTTCCCGTAACGGGCAGCGGAGCGACAGCGGTCAATTCGTACGGCTTGAACTCCATCTCCGATGACCCGTCGCATCATGTTATCGCGCTGGACTACACCGCGACGTTCCCGGTGATGGGCGGCGGCAAGATCACGTTCAAGTCGATGGACCCGAACTGCATCCAAATCGTGAATTGCCCCACGACGTGCAACCAGGCCGCTTCAGCTCCTCTGCAGGTGAATATCGGAATGGCCATGCCCGCGGCGCCCGCGGATTTCGTGCAGCCTTACCGCAACGGAACTTACTACGGTCAGTGGGCGTTCATCGACGTCATCTCCGTCGTAGCGCGCTGACGTGCGGTTGATCGGCAGCGCGAAGCCGGTTTAGCCGAAGTGGGCACCTCACCAAGCCGGTGAGGTGCCCACTTTTCGTTTGTGCGCAGCGGGGGCGCACGCAACGATCGAATTGAGCGCCCAGGGCCGACTGAGCTAGCCATGCGCGATGTCTCCGCCCCTTGCTGCTCGATGACGTGCCTCTGCTGAATAACGGCGAGCGTGGCCTGCCGACAGCACTCTCGAACCCTGCCCGAGAGCGCGCGTCAAGAGCCTTCAGGCTAAGCAGATTATCGCCGGCTTACCGCAGCAACTCCTCGCCCACGTTGCTGCGCACGCGCAGCGCTCAGGCGGCGCCGTGATGAGCAGCACACTGGCTTCGTCGAATACCGGGGCTCGATTGAGAAAGAGGGCTTCCCTTTGCGTGCCTGTTTCTGGTAATCGCGAAGGGCCATTTACCCGATTGGAGGGCATCCCACCGTGTCCAAATTTTTAAAAGCGAGTCTGGCTGCTCTCACCGTGCTCACTTGCGGCGGCTTCACAAGCCATGCTGCCGCAGACATCGTCCTGCATAAAAGCGATGAGTGGGAGTTCTATACCAACGGGCGCATTCAAGCGTTTCTCAGCTACGCGAACGGCGACGCCTACCCAGTTCCTCCCGGTGGTAACATCGACCTCATTGCTGGCGGTATCGAGCAAGCCGTCGCAGGCAGCGACGCGCCTAACGATCGACAGGGAAAGCACACAAGCTTCCGTGTGCGCAGCGGCTTCACGGGCACCGAGCTCGGCTTTGGCATGAAGACGCAGCTGTCGCCCAACGTCGCCATGAAGGGCTACGTGATGATCAACGCGGTCGCCGAGTCCGTCGACCGCCGCAAGTACTATCCGAACTGGCCCGACATGCGCATGTCGTATGTGGAGCTCTCGGGAGATTGGGGCAGCTTCCTCGCAGGCCGCGCGCTGTCGCTCTATTCACGCGGCGCAACGGACATCACGTATCTGTACGGCTACAAGTACAACGCGGGGTTCGTCGGCTCCATCGACGGCGTCGGCCCGACTGCCGCGCACATCGGCTTCGGCGTGCTGGCGAACGGTTTCGCAGCGGGCTTCAAGTACGAGTCGCCGCGCATGGCGGGGCTTAGCTTGGCCGTGGGGCTCTACGATCCTTCGAGCTTGGCGGGCTCGCTCTTCAATCGCACGAATGAGCCGCGTCCGGAAGCAGAGCTCAGCTACCAGGTGAAGTTGGGCGATACAGGGCTCCTGCACCTCTTCGCCAATGGCGCCTGGCAGAAGCTCTATGAGCGAAACGGCACTCAGGACATCACCGTGCTTGGCGCCGGCTACGGCGGTCGGCTCGAGCTCGGCCCGGTGCACCTGGGGTTAGCTGGGCACATGGGTGACGGTCTCGGCATTTATTACGCCTTTGACTTTTCCGAGGCCACGATCGGCAAACCGCAGCAGAACAACGAGCCGCGCCGCTTCGAAGGCTACTACGCGCAGCTGCAGGTCGCGCTCGGCAAGCTGGATTTGCAGGCGGGATGGGGCATCACCCGCATCCGGCTCCTGGACTCGGACCGCGGCAACTTCCTCGACGACGATACGAACCCCGCGACCCCCGCGGTGAACGACGACGCGGATCCTGCCACGCCCGATCCCTTTACGGAGAACCTGATCAAGCATCAAATGGGCATTTCGGCGGGCGCCGTCTATCACATCTCCGACCGCTTGCATTTCGGCCTCGACTACTTCCGCGCTGACTTCCGCTGGTACCTCCAGGAGCAGAAGCAGGTGATGAATCTCGTCAACGCCGGTCTGACGATGGAGTGGTAGCCGAGCTCGTTCGGTGATGCTTCCTCGTCGCCACTATCAGGGTAGCGGGTCAGCGATCTGGTGTGTGCACACGGGTACCACCAGGTCGCGGGCAGAGGATTCACGCGGAGCGGGCGATCGCAGCGGCTCGAGCGACATCGGGCCGAGCAATGCACTGCGCGAGCTGCCGTATCCATCCAGCAGTCCTCGAACCGGCTCTAGACGAATCAGCTTGCCTGCCTCCCGCTAACCGCAATCGACAGCTCTTCTGACCCACAGCAGCCAGCCATGAAAATCAACCAAAGTTTGAGTCGAGCGCTTTTCTTGTGTCTCCTCAGCGCCTGCTCGGGCGCGCAGCAGCCGGCAACGGACGCATCGGCGAGCGGCGCGGACACGCAGCTCGCGGAGCCCTCGAGCAATGAAGCGCCCAAAGCGCCGGAGGGGCCGGCAAAGCCCGCGGCCATCGGCAAGGCAACCTACGGCAAGCACGAAGGCAAAGACGTGGACATCTACACCCTAACGAATGCGAACGGACTCGTGCTCAAGGTCGCCACCTACGGTGCGATCATCACCGAGCTGCACGTGCCCGACAAGGCCGGCAAGCTCTCCGACGTCGTGCTCGGCTTCGAGAACCTCGAGGGTTACGTCGCGGGCAACCCCTACTTCGGCGCAACGGTAGGCCGCGTGGCGAACCGCATCCGCAATGCGAAGTTCAAGCTCGAAGGCAAAGAGTACAAGCTCGCCGCCAACAACGCTCCGCACCATCTGCACGGGGGCACCAAGGGTTGGGACAAGGTCGTGTGGACCGCCGAGACGCGCGATTCCGATGCAGGGCCCGCCATCGTGCTCACCCACGTGTCCCAGGACGGCGAGGAGGGGTACCCGGGCACGGTGACGGCGCAGACGACCTACACCCTCACCAATCAAAACGAGCTGCGGGTGGAGATGACGGCGAGCACCGACAAGGCGACGCTCATCAACATGGCGCACCACACCTACTGGAACCTGGGCGGGTTCGACTCTGGCCCCATCACGGAGCACGAGCTGACGCTGTTCGCGGACAAGTACACCCCGGGTGATCCGATGGTGCCGACCGGCGCCGTAAAAGAGGTGAAAGGCACGCCCTTCGACTTCACGACAGCGAAAGCCATCGGCACCGACCTCAAGAAGGCAGGCGGAAAGCCCATCGGCTACGATCACAACTGGGTCGTCAATGGCGAGGCAAACGCGATGCGACCGGTAGCGCGTCTGCGGGACCCGAAGTCGGGACGCGTGATGACGCTCGAGGCTGATCAGCCCGGAGTGCAGTTCTACTCGGGGAACTTCCTGGATGGCACCACCAAGGGCAAGGGCACCGCCTACGCTCAGTACACCGGGCTGTGCCTGGAAACGCAAAAGTTTCCGAACTCAATCAACGTGCCCGCCTGGAAGGACGAAGTCATTCTCACGCCGGGCAAAGCTTACAAACACACGATGGTTCATAAGTTCACGAACGAGTGAACGGACGAAGCGGCGCTGCGCGGGGGTGATCCTGTCACCGCGCGGCGCCCGGCGCTCGCGGCCTCGGGTCACTCGTAGCGACGCACCGTCAGGCCTCTTTCGGACCCCAGGAGACAGCACATGAAACAGGTACTTCAGTGGGGCGTCGTGGGCACGGGCGGCATCGCCGACGCGTTCGCCGAGGCGTTGAAGAAGTCGTCGCGTTGCCGGGCCGTCAACGTCGTCGGCACCTCCTCGGAGAAGGCGCGCGCATTCCGCGACCGCTGGGAGCTGCCCAGCTCGTCGGCCGACTTGAATGAGCTCCTGCGCGACCCCCACGTCGAAGCGGTTTATATCGCCTCGCCGCACCCCTCGCACGAGGCGCAGGCAATCGCCTGCATCGACGCTGGCAAACACGTTCTCTGCGAAAAGCCCATCACGCTGGAGGCAGCCACGGCCGCGCGGGTCATCGCTGCTGCCGAGCGCCGCAAGGTGTTTTTGATGGAAGCGTACATGTACCGCTGCCATCCGTTGCTGAAAGCGCTCATCGAGCGCCTGAAGGCCGGTGTCATCGGACCCATCCGCCACGTGCGAGCCGACTTTGCCTTCCGCGTGCCGCGGGACCCCGACGGGCGTCTGTTCAATCTGAAGCTCGGCGGCGGAGGAATCCTGGACGTCGGAGGCTACCCGGTCTCGTTCTCGCGGTTGATCGCCGGTCTGGTGGAGGGCACGCCCTTCGCTGAGCCGATCAAGCTCGACGCGTTCGGCAAGATGGGACCTACGGGCGCCGACGAGCTTGCGATTGCATTTCTGACGTTTGCATCCGGCTTCACTGCCGAGTGCACGAGCGGCGTTTCCTACGAGGTCGGCACCACCGCCGTCGTGTTCGGCGAGACAGGCCGCATCGTGCTGCCGAACCCCTGGATCCCCGCCGGCGATCGGCAGGGGCTGGAAACCAGCTTCACCATCCACCGCGATGGCAAGGCTGACGAGACCGTCGCGATCACCACTGAAATGCCAACTTACGCGATCGAGGCCGAGCTCGTGCTCGACTCCCTCCCGGGTCAACAACCGGCATGGCCGGCCATGACCTGGGCTGATACTCTCGGAAACCTACGTGTTATGGAGACCTGGCGCGCCGCGCTCCGCACGAGCTGAGCTCGATGCGACGCGCCCTGCCCTCACCCGCGCTGCCAGTGGCAGTCCGCGGTGCGACGTTCTGCCTGTTAGCGAGGAGAAACTGCCGTGAAGACAAGGATGACATTCTGGAAATTGAGTCCATTGCTGACGGCGCTGCTGGCGCTCGCTCTGCTCTGGGGATGTAACAAGAAGAGCGAAACGACGCCGGCTGCCGAGGGTGAGGCCGCGCCCGCGCCAGCCGCCAAGGCCGTGAAGCTCGCCTTCGTGACCAACAACGCCAGTGAGTTCTGGAAGATTGCTGCTGCGGGCGTGCGCAAGTACGAGCAGGAGAGCAAGGTTCAGGTCGACGTCAAGATGCCGCCGAACGGCACGACCGAGGAGCAGAACCAGATCCTCGAGAACCTGGCGAGCCAGGGCTACGACGCCATCGCGGTGAGCGCCATCGCGCCCAACGACCAGGTTCCCGTGTTGAACCGCGTCGCCGAGAAGTCGAAGCTCATCACCTTCGATTCGGACGCACCGAAGTCGAACCGCCTCCTCTACATCGGCACCAACAACTACGAAGCCGGCAAGGCGCTCGGCGCCGAAATTGCCAAGATCCTGCCGAACGGCGGCAAGATGGCCGTGTTCGTGGGAACCCTGTCCGCCGACAACGCCGCGCAACGCCTCAAGGGCATCCAGGACGCGATCGCCGGCAAGAACATCCAGATTGTCGACAAACGAGAAGACAACACCGACCGGGCGAAGGCGCGTTCGAACGTCGAAGACATCATCAACGCACACGGCGATCTGAATCTCGTCGCTGGGCTGTGGTCCTAC
>DASQDA010000035.1:0-3577 GCA_035634435.1 Polyangiaceae bacterium | reverse complement strand
GGGAGGGTGGTTTCGGTGCGGTCTACGAGGCCGAGCACCCAGTGCTCAAGCGCCGCGCCGCGGTGAAGGTGCTCCACCGCGTTGGTGACAAGGACTCCGAGGCCGTGCTGCGCTTCATCGCGGAAGCACAGGCCGTCAATCAGATCCGGAATCGACACATCATCGATGTTTTCTCGTTCGGCACTCTAGGTGACGGTCGCCACTTCTACGTCATGGACCTGCTCGACGGTGTGGCCCTCGATCGCTGGATCGAACAGCAGGGCAAAGTAGACGTAGCGACCGCGCTGCACGTGCTCAGACCCATCGCGCAGGCACTGGACCTGGCTCACGCGGCCGGCATCGTGCATCGCGATCTCAAACCGCAGAACATCTTCCTGGCGTGGGAACCGAGCGGCGAGATGGTGCCGAAGCTGCTGGACTTCGGGATGGCCAAGCTGCTCGGGGAGTCACCCGTGCATACCGTGAGCGGCACCCCGTTGGGCACGCCGCTCTACATGTCGCCTGAGCAGGCCAAGGGCAGCAAGGTGGATCAGCGGTCGGATGTGTATGCGCTCGGCGTGGTGTGTCACGAGCTGCTAACCGGCCAGCTGCCGTTCATGGGTGAAAGCACGATGGCGGTGCTGATGGCCCACGTGATTCAGCCAGCCCCACGCGTGTCCGAGGTGGAGCCGAGCGTGCCTTCTGAGCTCGACGAGCCGCTGCTGCGGATGCTCGCGAAAGATCCAGACGGACGGCCCGGCGGCGCCGGCGCGGCCCTGGACGGCCTCGAGAGAGCTGCTGAAGCCGCCGGCATCGTGCTGAAGACGGGCGCCATTTTTCTTCCACGAGCCGAGTCGCGTCCTCCGGCGGCCGCAGACGATGCCTGGCCGCTGACGACCTCCGCAGCTCTCTCTGCGACGCAGCCGCAGCAGGTGACGACCGCACCCTCGCGGCAACGTCGTGGCGTGCCGTTCTGGGCGTTCGCGCTTGCGTTTGTGGTGCTCGGTGTGGCTTTCGGTGCGGCCTATATCCGTCAGGCCCAGAACGGCAAGCAGGCGGAGCTCGCCGCCCCAGAGGGCTCGCCAGCCAGCGCCATGCCCGCGCCGGCCGCCCTTCCATCCGCCAGGACGCCAAAGGCCGCTGCCTTCGCGGCGGCCCGGCCTGCAACGTCGTTGGAGCCAGGGGGCACGGCCAGCGGGCGCCCGCTGGGCAACGCCGAGGGCGCGTCTTCCGCACCATCCGCCGCTCGCGTTCCTGACCTCAAGCCGTTCAACAAGTCACCGAAGTCAGCGCCACCGGCGGTTCCCGAGGATCTGGAGAGCCCTTTTTGAATGTCGTTGTCGTGCTGCTCTGCTCGCTGCTGGTCGCGGGCTGCACCGAGTTCCCGGTTATCGAAGCCGGCGAATGCGGCAACGCCGTCAAGGAAGCGGGGGAGGACTGCGACACGTTTGCTTCGAGCAACGGAGCGCTGTGTCGCTCTCCAGGTCAGCTAGGTGAGTGCCGTCATGACTGCAGCCGCCAGCTGGACGGGACACGCCGGACGTGCCCTGCGAATCAAGGTTGCGACAGCAACGGTGTTTGCAGGGAAGCTAGCGGCGCGTTCGATCAGGTCGCGGGCGCTGAAGCGGGTGCGGTCGCAGCGCTGCTCGTCGGAGACTTCGATGCGGACGGTCGCTCGGACGTGCTGAGCCGGGCGCCAGCGGACGCGCTGCTGCAGAGCAAGTTCCGCCTTCACTACTTCGACGATGCCGCTCGGCTGAGCGAGACCCGCTCGTTCCCGAAGTCGGTGGCTCCACCGGTGTTCCGCGACATCAACGGCGACGCCCAGGACGACCTCATCTTCAGCGACCTTCGCGTCGGGGTGCTGCTCGGTCGTCGCGATCGTCGCTGGGTGCCGCAGACCTTCAGCTCCTACCGGGTGCCCGGCGCGGGCGTGCGCATGGTCGGGGTACACGCTGGCAACCTCGACTCGGGCCCGAGCCTGGCGATCCTGACTACGATGAACGGCCAGCCTGGCGTGTACGTCCCAGACTCCGCCACGTCGTCGCTCGGACTGCGTGCGCCACTCGTGCGTGAGGTGGAAGACATTGCTGGCGAAGTGGTGGCCGGCGACCTCATCGAGGGGGAACAATCGCCGTGCGACGAGGTTCTCTTCGCCTACCGGGGCGCCTCGGAGCTCAGCGTGTACGAGCTCTGCGAGCCGGGCTCGATCGTGGGCATGCCCCGCTGGCTCGATGAAGCGCGCAAACACGTGGTGCGTCTCCCGTCGAACCTACCGATCGATGCCGCTCCCATCGTGGTCGACGTCGACGGCGACCAACACCTCGACGTACTCATCGGCGCCGAGGGGCGGCCCTATCTGGCACGCGGCGACGGCGTGGGGCTCGAAGCCGTGGCGACGCTCTTTCTGCTATCCGGCGGCGCTGGCGGCGCTGGCGAGATGCCAATGCCGCTCGCCGCTGGCGACTTCACGGCTGATGGCGTCACCGACTTCGTCTTTGCCTCTGCACTCTTGGCGTCGACGAGCAGCGCCAGCACCGGCGAGGTCCAGTACGCGGTGTCTCAGGAAAACAGAGCGGAAGCCTGGACGGTGGCGCGCATCGCTGACCTGAACGGCAATGGCGAGCCGGACGTGGTGACCGCTTCGAGCGCTGGCGTTGGGGTCCACTTCTTCAGTGGCACCGGTACCCGCTATCAAGTGGCGAGCAGCCTCCCAACGGCAGCAGCGGTGCGAGACCTGGTCGTGGGCGACTTCGACGGAGACTTGATCCAGGACGTTGCCTTTCTCGAGGCATCACCGGTGCCGGGAGGGAGAGACTCGCTCAAGCTAGCTTTCGGAGGGGTGGCTGCCGTTCCATCGGCTCCTGTGCAAGTGGCCGAGGTGCCGGGCGCCGAGGCCGTCAGCGCCTACAATGAGCTCGGCATCGATAGCTTGGCGGTTGCATCTCGCATCACTGTGGCCGGCAGTGAGGGCGGCGCGGTCACTCTGCTCGACGGTAGCGCTGATCGCTTGCCGTTTGCGCCCTATGCGCTCGTGAGCTTCGCGCGCGACGGCTCGATCGCCGAGGCGGAGGCCGTAGCGATCAGCGTCGGCTCCTACACGGCTCCGACGGCGCGCGACGTATTGGCGCTGGGCGCACGAGGTGACGGCGTGGGACGTGCGGCCTTCGGCTTCTGGCTCCTTGCGTCGGTCGGCAGCGAGCCGGAGCTGCCCCGCATTCTCGAAGGGACGCTCAGCCCTCGGCTATCGCCGGTAAGCACGATCGGCAACACAGAGAAGCTCCGTGTGGCTTCCGCCTCCGCAGATGTCGACGGCGATGCGATCGAGGAATCGCTCTGGCTGATGCCGGCCGATGGTGGCGCACGCTGCGGGTTATCGTCGTTCAACGTGAGCGCCGATGCGGAGCAGTTGCACACGCGTGAGCTGGTGCTCCTGGAGGAGCCTTGCGCCGAGCCCTCGCTCGCGTCCGGGGACATGGACGGGGACGGCTTCAGCGATATCGTCGTCTCTCTCGACGGTAGCGGCGAAACCCAGCGAACGCTACGCGTGCTCTGGAACGACGGCCGGGGTGGGTTCGCAAGCTCCGATAGCTCCGTC
>DASQDA010000034.1:0-3506 GCA_035634435.1 Polyangiaceae bacterium | reverse complement strand
GGACAGCTTGCCATAAAAGGCGAAATCCTTGACAGTTTTTCAAGAGCCCTGGATCATCTCTGGCCTTCCGTTCTCTCAATTGGAGGCTAGGTGACCACCACGCTGCTGGGCGTCGACGACAGCAAAACGATGCGCAAGGTGATTGAAATCACCTTCGCAGGAGAAGACTTCCGCACCGTGCTCGCCGAAAACGCGGACGATGCGATGTCCAAGCTTCATGCCGAGCGACCCAGCCTGGTGCTGGTCGACGCCACGCTGGAAGGGACGAACGGTTACGAGCTGTGTCAGAGGGTCAAGTCCGCCGCGCCCGCCGTCGGCGTGATCCTTCTCGCGAGCAAGCAGCAGCCCTATGACCGCAACCGCGGCGCTCAGGTGGGGGCCGACGATTTCATCGACAAGCCCTTCGACACCCAGCAGTTGATCGACAAGGTGGGCGCGCTCCTCCGGAAAGCCGCCGTCGCGGCCAGCGTGCAGGCCGCCCCGCCGCCGCCCACTCCGACCCCACCTCCCCCGTTGCCGCCGACCCCAGCGAGCAG
This sequence comes from Polyangiaceae bacterium, assembly GCA_035634435.1. GTDB lineage: Bacteria > Myxococcota_A > Polyangia > Polyangiales > Polyangiaceae > PMG-095. The sequence goes on along the minus strand of DASQDA010000034.1, from coordinate 2,970 downwards.
CGGCGATCTCGGCAACCGAGCCCGCACACAGACGCTCGCGTACGGCAGCCACATGAGCCCACTGGCGGCGGCCGGCTCGGCGCCGGTCGCGCCCACCGCTCCGTTGCCTTCGCCCCCGGCTCACACCGCGGCCCCGGTGCCGGCCCCCGCTCCCCCTGCTCCTGCCCCGGTACCGGTGGCGGCGCTGGCGAGCTCGTCGGAGCTTTCGCAGAAGCTGAGCTCCATGGGCCTCACGCCTGAACAGGTCGCAGGGGTGCTGGCGCTGTCGCGCGAGATCGTGGAAAAGGTGGTGTGGGAGGTGGTTCCTACGCTGGCAGAAGCCATGATCAAAGAGGAGATTCAGCGGCTCACGAGCGAATAGCGCCGGCTGTTGGGGCTGCATCGGCTTGGAACGGGGTTCGGGGTCGAGGTCCGTCGTGCGCCTTGGCCCTTTGGATAACGCGCGAGCCGCAAGCAGCGCTATACCTCCGGGCCCATGCAAGAGCTGCCCAAGGCCTACGAACCTTCGGAAGTGGAACCGCGCTGGTACCGTTTCTGGCTCGATCAGGCGGTGTTCCGCGCGAGCACCGACGAAGCCGACACGCGGCCGACGTACGCCATCGCCATGCCGCCCCCGAACGTGACGGGCTCGCTCCACATGGGGCACGCGTTGTTTGGTACCATCCAGGACGTGCTGGTGCGCCACAAGCGCATGCAGGGTTACAACGTGCTCTGGCAACCCGGCATCGACCATGCCGGCATCGCCACGCAGATCGTGGTGGAACGGCAGCTGCGACGCGAGGGCAAGTCTCGCCACGACATCGGGCGCGAGGCCTTCGTTGAACGGGTGTGGAAGTGGAAAGAGCAAAGCGGCGGACGCATTGCGGAGCAGCTGCGCGTCCTCGGCTGCTCCGCCGATTGGGAGCGCTCCAAGTTCACGCTCGACCCCGAGCTGTCCCGCGGCGTGCGTGAAGCGTTCGTGCGCCTCTACGAAGAGGGCCTCATCTACCGAGCGACGCGGCTCATCAACTGGTGCTGGGACTGCCGCACCGCGCTCAGCGATCTGGAGGTCGACAACGAGGAGACCAACGGCGAGCTCTATGAGTTTGCCTACCCGGTGATCGACGCGGACCCGAGCCAGGGCGTCACCGAGCTGGTCGTGGCGACCACGCGTCCCGAGACCATGCTCGGCGACACCGCCGTGGCGGTTCACCCCGACGATCCACGTTACCGCCACCTGCACGGCAAGAAGGTCGCGCACCCCTTCCTCGCACGCGAGATCCCCATCATCACGGACGCCGTGCTGGTGGACATGGCCTTCGGCACCGGTGCGGTCAAGGTGACGCCGGGGCACGACTTCAACGACTTTGCCACCGGCAAGCGCCACGGCTTGGCCGAGATCAACCTCTTGAACCTCGACGGTACGCTGAACGCGGAGGCCGGCGAGTTCGCGGGGCTGGACGTCAAACACGCCCGCACTGCCGTCAAGCGCGCGTTGGCTCAGCGCGGGCTCGAGCGCGGCACCAAGCACCACGTGTTGCAGCTGCCGCGCTGCAGTCGCTGCAACACGGTCGTGGAGCCCATGATCTCCACGCAGTGGTTCGTCAACATGGCGCCGCTCGCGCAGCCGGCTCTCGAGGCGGTGCGCGACGGCCGCACGCAGATCCTCCCCGAAGAGTGGGTGAAGACCTACGACCACTGGCTCGTGAACATTCAGGACTGGTGCATCTCGCGCCAGCTCTGGTGGGGCCACCGTATCCCGGCCTTCTTTTGCAGCGCGTGCTCGCAGGTCAGCGTCACACGCGAGGAGGTACTCGACCAGTGCCTTCACTGTGGGCAGGCCGCGCTCACGCAGGACCCCGACGTGCTGGACACCTGGTTCTCCAGCGCGCTGTGGCCTTTCTCGACCCTGGGTTGGCCGGATAAAACACCAGCTCTGCAGCGGTTCTATCCGTCGAGCGACATGGAGACGGGCTACGACATCCTGTTCTTCTGGGTAACCCGCATGATGATGATGGGCCTCAAGTTCATGGGTGAGGTCCCCTTCCGGCGCATCTTGTTGCACGGCATGGTTGTCGACGAGACCGGCGAGAAGATGAGCAAGGTCAAAGGCAACACGCTCGACCCGCTCGATCTCATCTTGGGCGCCGACTTCGAGAGCATGGTGCAAAAAGCGCTGCCGGACGCGCCCCTCGAGGAGGCGCTCACGCGCTTTCGACGCGCGTACCCATCCACTGCCCAGATGGGCAAAGGCTTTGCTGCCTGCGGCGCCGACGCGCTGCGCTTCACCCTGTGCAGCTATTCGCCGCAAGCACGGCGCATTGCGCTCTCCCCGGCGCGTGTGGACGGATATCGGCGCTTTTGTAACAAGATCTACAACGCCACCCGGTTCGCGCTCACCTACCTCGAAGGGCCGACCGACAACAGCCTAGCGACAGCGGGCGCTCTGCCCAACGAGCAGCCGAAGCTGCTCGCGAACCGCTGGATTGTCTCGCGGCTCGGCGCGGCAGCGCTGGCGAGCACACGCGGCATCGAGGAGTTCAGGCTCGACGAAGGCTCGGGAGCGCTGTACCACTTTTTCTGGGACGAGCTGTGCGACTGGTACATCGAGATCGTAAAACAGGTGTTCCAGTCGGGCAGCGTCGAGGAGCGAGCCGAGACCCGAAAGACGCTCGGTCACGTGCTGGAGTCGAGCCTGCGCGCGCTCCACCCGTACATGCCGTTCATCACGGAGGAGCTCTGGCAGAAGCTGCCGCGGCCGGACGACGCGCCGCTCTCGCTGGCGAACGCTGGGTACCCGACGGAGCTCGACGGACCGCGCGATCTCGAAGCGGAGCGCCAGATGGAAGTGCTGATGACAGCCATCAGCGCAGCGCGAAGTATCCGCAGTGAGCACGAGGTGCACCCAGCCGCCAAGGTCCCCCTCGAGCTGCGTTCGCACGAACCACGCTGCCGCGACATTCTCGGCGAGCACGCCCGCATCATCCAGTC
>DASQDA010000033.1:0-3462 GCA_035634435.1 Polyangiaceae bacterium | reverse complement strand
GTGCCGCTGGAGCCTTCTCCCAGGACGAGGTGACGGGCACGGTGCGGGACCTCACCGACGACGGCTTCCGAGTCAGCTTCGCCTACGCGGCACCAGCCGTGGTGCGTTCGCGCGGCGCGGCTTCGACCAGCGTCACGGCCGTCTGGGACGGCGATGCGCCGTTCGTGTTGAGCGGGTTTCCGCTGCAGTCGCCGTGGTGGCTCAGCGTCGAGCCGAGCGCGGGCTCAGCGCACCACCGCACCTTGCATCCGCTGCCGCTGCCGCGCGCGGCGCCCGTGGACCTGGGACTGGTGCGCGCGGACACGCTCGACCTCATCTTCCTTTTGCAGACGGTTCCTGCCGAGCGCATCGCGCGCCGTGGTCACGTGGCGTTGCTGTTCACGCAGGGTGAGGGGCTGAACGCAGGAGTTGCGGGCGTCAGCGTGGGCCTTTCGGAAGCGGGGTTGCTCGCGTACGCGGTCGGCGGCACCTGGACTGACGTCGAGGACCGCACGGACCCGAGCGGGCGGGTCGTGCTCGGCAACATCAGCGCGGCACCGTTCCCTGGGCTGACCCGACGCATCACTCTGAGCGGAGCTCGGCAGGGCTTCATCGATGTCGTCGTGGTCGACGACGCCGTTTCGCTCGTCGAAGCGCGGCTGCCCGCCCAGCCGTGAAGCTTGGCGACGTCAAAAGCGCTCCAGAGCGCACAAAACCGAGCGCTCTGATGGACCGCCCCCGGAGCCTCTGGTAAGCGCCGCCCGTGGCCAAGATCATCGACGGTAAAGCGATAGCGCTCAAGGTTCGGGCGGAGGTGGCGGAGAAGAGCGCCGCCTTCAGCGCGCGTCACGGCCGCCCTCCCGGGCTGCACGTCGTGCTGGTCGGCGACGATCCGGCGTCCACCATCTACGTTCGCAACAAGGAGACCGCCTGCAGGGAGGCCGGCATGGCCGGCAAGGTGCATCGCCTGCCTGGCTCGACAACCGAAGCCGAGCTCCTGAAGCTGGTGGGCGAGCTGAACGCGGCTCCCGAGGTGGACGGCATCCTGGTGCAGTTCCCGGTTCCGGCTCAGATCCGCCAGAGTGCCGTCATCGCCGCGATCGATCCCAGCAAAGACGTCGATGGGCTGTCGACGACCAGCGCCGGCGCCTTGTGGTCGGGTCAACGCGGGCTGGTGTCCTGCACGCCTCGCGGCTGCATGCGACTGCTGCAAGAGAATGGCACCCAGCTGGAAGGCGCCCGCGCGGTGGTCGTCGGCCGCAGCAACCTGGTTGGAAAGCCGATCGCAGCGCTGCTCCTGGCCGAGAACGCCACCGTCACGCTGGCACACTCGAAGACGAAGGATCTGCACGCGGTGTGCAAGACGGCCGACGTCTTGGTAGCCGCCGTCGGGCGGGCGAAGATGATCCAGGGTGACTGGCTTGCCCCGGGAGCGGTGGTCATCGACGTGGGCATGAACCGCGACGAAGCGGGAAAGCTATGTGGCGATGTCGACTTCGCCGCCGCGCAAGGCGTGGCTTCGGCGATCACGCCCGTGCCCGGCGGCGTAGGGCCGATGACCATCGCGATGCTGCTGGAGAATACCTTGATAGCGGCCGCTGCGCGGGTCGGCAGCTGAACGTCGAGTCAAGCGGGCAGCGGATAACGCTCGGCCGGCACGCCCTTCTGCTGCGCGACCAGCTCGAGCACACGATCGGCGGCGCCCAACGTGAGCTCGAGCGAGCCACCATTGTCGATCACGAAGTCAGCGCGGCGAGCCTTCTCTTCCAGCGCTATCTGTGCCCGCATTCGCGCCAGAATGGCTTCTTCCGGCGCCCCATCCCGAGCAGCGGCGCGCTGCAGACAGACCTCCTGGGGCGCAGTGACCACCACCACCGGCCGCCAGGTGAGGTCGAGGCCCGCCTCGAACAGCAAGGGCACTTCATAACAGGCGAGAGGCTCCCCCTGCTGTTCGAGCGCAAGGAAGCGCGCGGTCGAAAGCTTGCGGATGCGCGGATGCGTGATGGCCTCTAGGCGCGCCCTGGCCAAAGGGTGCGCGAACACGCGCTCGGCGAGACGAGCGCGGTCGAGCGTGCCCTCGGGCGTGAGCACATCCGCGCCGAACTCCACGGCGATTTCCGAGAGCGCGGGGGTTCCCTCGGCCACCACCTCGCGCGAAAGCGCGTCCGCGTCCACGACGGGCAGGCCGCGATCGCGAAAGCGCCTGGCGACGGTGCTCTTGCCCGAGCCAATGCCGCCAGTGAGAGCAAAGACGTGGAGCGGCACGGCCGGCACCTTATCATCCCTTCTTGGACGCGGTCGCTTGCGCGTGCAGCGACGACGCGAAAAGCTTCGGCCTGGCATGGGTTCGTTGAAAGTCGCTTGGCTCGTGAGCTGCTTGACGATGAGTCCAGCGACGACTCTGGCCGAGCCAGCGCAGCAGGTGCTGCCGCATGGCCCGTGCGGCGGGCTGCCGCCGCTGGAGGTGAGCTGGCGCTTCGGCACCGGCGCTCGGCCCGTTGCCAGCGCTAGCGTGGCGGGAGATGGCTCTGTCTACGTCGGCACCAGCGAGGGATATGTCCACGCGCTGCGCGAGGACGGAAGCTATCTGTGGAGCTACACCTTGCAAGGGCCCGTCAGCGGTCGTTCGGCGCTCAGCCTTTTCGGCGCGCTGCTCGTGCCGAGCGGTCGCAGCATCTACGCACTGCGACCGAATGGCACTTTGCTATGGGCGTTCCAGAGCCCGCTGCGCGTGCTCGGCGATCTGGCGCGCGACGGCCGCGGGCGCTTTCATTTCGCGAGCCACGATGGGCGGCTTTTCGCGTTGTCGTCCGCGGGCGAGCTGATCACGCACGTGCCCGGTCGAGTAGCTTTCTCCGCCCTGCAGGTGGAGTTGCCCGACGGCGCCATTGCGGCCGGGCGTCGCAACGGAGAAGTGTTGCTGGTCCCCACGAGCGGTCGTACGTCCCGGTTTGCGCTGCCCGCGGCGCCCAGCGCCTTGCTCGGCTGCCCGGGTGCTCGGCTGTGCGCCATAGCCGGCGGTACGCTCTACGCGCTCGTAGAGGCAGCGGGACACCCCGAGCACCCCTGGAGCACGCTCGCCGTGCGGGCCGGGGCCAGTGCTGAGTTGCTCGCCGTCTTACCGTCCGACTCGAGCCTGGAGGTGTTCGGGGGCGAGAGCCGGCAGCGGCTGTTTAGCCGAGCATTACCGGAGTCAGCCAGCGCCGCGCCGGTGCTGGACGCGCAGGGGACGAGCTATATCTCGCTTAGGACGGGCGCTCTGGTGGCGATTGCGCGCTCCGGCAAGCTGGTTGGCTGCGCGGAGGTGGGCCGCTCCGCGCTCGGCGCGGCTGTGTACGATCGGGAGCGCCGGCGCGTGTTGGTCACGGCGGCCGAGGGCGTGCTGGCTGCCGTGGCGGTGGAGTAGGCATGGACCTGCGCAGCAAGCTCCTGCGTTTGGCTGGTTTGCCGGCGCCGGGGCGCAGCGTCCGACCTGCCGTTCCC
>DASQDA010000032.1:0-3127 GCA_035634435.1 Polyangiaceae bacterium | reverse complement strand
TCAACACATCCCTCCTTGCAGCTGGGGGAGGACCCCACGGCGTACGCTGACGTGGTCGCGCGTGCCCTGCTGCAGCTCGACGACGTGGCCGTAGGCGGTCCTTACGCCTTGCTGCTGGGGTCCGCTCCGTACCGACTGCTGGCCGGAACCGCGCTCGGATACCCGCCCCTCCAGCACCTCACCAAGCTTCTCGGCAGCCCCGTGCTGCATTCACGGGTGCTCGAGGGAGGCCTGCTCGTGTCGCTGCGCGGGGGAGACTTCACTCTCACCGTGGGGCAGGACGCAGCCATTGGCTACAGCCACCACGACGCAGGGCGTATCGACCTCTTCCTGGTCGAATCGTTCACGTTCCTCGCGCTGTCACCAGAAGCCGTGGTTCGCCTGACCTAGTCAGACTGCGCGGCGCGAACGACCCGGGTATCGGCTGCTCCAGACCACGGGCGGCCGATACCTCGGAGCAACGAGCGGCTACGGGTGAAACCGCCCCCAACCAGCTGGTATGTCAGGGCGGGGCCACGTTCCGGACGGGAACGCAGATCCGAGCTGAAGCACTGGTCAGGAGTGGGTAGCCTGTGACGACGTGTTGCCGATGCCGGCACGCGACAGGTTGCGATCTGCAACGTCGCCAAGCCGCTCTTTGGCCTCGCCAACGCGTCCAGAGATCCGCGTGCGGAACTCGGAGCCCGAGCTGGGAGCGAGGAACAGAGCTGTTCCGGCGCCAACGACCGCGCCGAGCGCGACGAGGCCCATCGCAGGCAGCGCGCGCTCTAGGGGGGTGGAACGGCGCGCGAGCCCGATGATGCCGAGAGCATCGTTGAGGTCGAGCGCACGAACGGCCTTGGCCGCGCGGCGGGCACCCACGATGGATCCGATGGTGATTGCTGATCGAATGAGAAAGCTCATGATGTTGTCTCCTCGTTTGCGGAACGCCCTCGCTGCATCAGCAAGGGCCGTGCCCGCACGGTGCGTGCAGCTAGCTGCGGAAACTGCATTCACGGAGTACGTGGCGCTGCGCCTCAGCGACACCAGAGTGCCCCGTGTGAGGCGTGACGCCTCGCGCGCGCGGCCCGGCGATTGCAAGGACGAGCGGCAGTCACCACAGCCATGGGCGAAGTCATGCACGGATCGCGACAGCCTTGCGACGCAGCATTTTCGATTCTCAGGATCGGCTTTCTAGGACTGGCCTTCACCGCCGGGCTCGACAAGCTCGCGCGCTTTCTACCGCCGGAAGAGGTGGCTCTTTCGCCCTTGCTGACGCGGCTCAGCCCTTTTGGCACTGACGGCCTTCTCTCGCTCATGGGCCTGGTGCAGCTAGCGATCGGCGTATCGATCGTCGTGCTGCCTCGCGTGGGCGCGTCCGGCGTGGTCGTCTGGGCCAGCCTGAGCACGGTCAACTGGATGCTGCTTGGAAACTGGCAGCAGGTGCTCAGCGAAATGGCTCTGCTGGCGGCCGCTTGCGCCTTCGTTCAGCTGACGCGCGCGCATGAGGCAGGGCAGACGCGGCGTGCAAGGGAACCGCGCGCGCGTGCCAGACTGCCGCGCACGGATACGTTGGCGTCCATCACCGATGATTGAGGGCGCGTCGCGCTGCGTGGTTATGCCGCGCGGCCACGCACCTCGGCAAGCTCCTGGAAGAGCGCAAGCACGGCGAGCTCTTGCGTCGATAAACCGCCAGGCCGTGCCCGACGACGCGCGACCTGCAAGCAGCGGCTCCACGCGGCGTGCAGCTTGCCATCCGAGTAGGCGGTGAGCACCGCCGGATGCACGTAGCTCTTGCGGCAAATGGCAGCCGTATTGCCCAGTTGCTCGGCCACGCGCGCGACCACCTGGACGATGGTGCGCCGCGCGTGTCGATCGGACTTGCAGGGGGCACACTCGTTGAGCAGCAATGCAGCTCCGAGGGTGCCTGCCCAGGTGCGGAAATTCTTGGCGGTGAAGGGGTGACCCATCGCTTCTTGGATGTACTCGTTCACGTCCGTGGAGGAGATGGGATGGGCTACGCTATCGGAATCGATGAACTGGAACAGGCGCTGTCCTGGAATGTCACGACAGCGTCGCACGATGCCCGCGAGCCGCCGATCACGAATCGAGGCTCGGTAAGGCTTGCCTCCCTTGCCGCGGAAGCTGAACTCCACCACCGAGCCGTGAATGCGGGCGTGCTGATCGAGCAGCGTCGTCAAGCCATAGGAATGGTTCGCCTGCGCGTAACGATCATTGCCGACGCGGATACGCGTGCGCTCCATGACGCCGACGACCGTCGCGAGCACCTTCCGCTTCGACAAGCCAGGGCGTGACAGATCGCGCTCCAGCTGCTTGCGAAGACGCGGAAGGTTCTCTGCGAACGCGAGCACGTCGTGGTACTTCGCCTCGTCGCGCACCACACGCCAGCGGGGGTGGTAACGATACTGTTTCCGCCCGCGCGCATCTAGACCCACCGCTTGCAGGTGACCTTCGGCCGAGCTGCAAATCCATACCTCCGTCCAAGCCGGGGGGATGGCCAGGGTGCGTATGCGGCTGAGCTCTTTCGCGTCGCGCAGCAGGTTGCCAGTGGGAGTCAGGTAAACAAAGCCCTTGCCGCGGCGCACGCGGCGAATCCCGGGCGCGTCGCAGGAGACGTACGTCAAGCCTGCAGAGCGCGCGGCTGCTCGCGACTTGCGCAGCAGCTGAGCGGCACCGGGCGTGAGCTTCATCCAGTCTACTAGAGCAAGCGGGATGCCAATCAATCGGCGACCCAACACAAGCGGTGCGCGTGCGACCGCGGAGCTGCGGGGCGCGCCGTGCTCCGAGGCAACGCACCGGCAAGCAGCGAGGCCTGGTTGTTGCAGTGGGTCCCGCGCCCCTCACCGGGAGAAGAAGGAGTTTCAAAGATGGCCACACAGCAGCAAGCTACTGGCAAAGGTCGCGAAAGTGCGAACAAGCGCGGCGCGCAGGCGCCTGCAGCGGCGGAGGAGCCCACAGCCGAGCGGGACGAGATTTACGGGGTAGTGAGCGTCCTTTACCACGCGCTCCAGGGTGCGGAGACTTACGCCCAATACATCCAGGACGCGCGCCGGGCTGGCGACGAAGAGCTGGTTACTTTTTTCACCGAGTGTCAGGCGGAGGAGAACCAGCGCGCCATTCGGGCGAA
>DASQDA010000031.1:0-17870 GCA_035634435.1 Polyangiaceae bacterium | reverse complement strand
CTACCGGACGTGTTCGCACCCGCCGAGCCGGCGCTGCCAGCAGCGCCGCCGCTGCCCGCGGTAGCTCCTCCCGACGCGCCGCCACTGCCCGAGGCGCCCCCCGTGGTGGCGCTTCCGCCGGAGCTGGAGCCGGGGTTTGCCGGCGAGCCGCCCATAGGGGTCGTGCCGCCCGAGCTCCCGCCCGTGGTTGCCGAACCGCCGGAGGTCATGGCTCCACCGACGGCCCCCTGACCACCGCGGCCTCCTTGCTGTTGTCCGTCGTCGGTGTCCGATCCGCACCCTGCTGCACACAGCAGGGTAACGGCGAGCACGCATTGAAGAGGCAGTGCGGGTGCGAAGTGAGAGCTCATGTTCGATCCATCCAAGTACGTGGCGCAACTCAGCGCCGGTGTAGCAATGGCAAGACTACGACGGGCGGTCAAGCTGCACGACCCGTGAACGTCCTGTCACATCCATCACGGCTGCGAGGAGCGGCTCGTCCCTTGCTGCGGCCGGCGCCGTCGGTTCTGCGCACGATTCAAAATTCGCTTGGCGGTCGCCGGCGTGCAGCTCCGCTGCGCGCAAACCCGCGGCACCACTGCCTGTCGCCTCGCTTGCCCTGACGCTCACGCCGTGAGCGCAGTTCTTGCTGCCGCTCACGGCGTGTAGGGACGGGCCTGCTTGAAAACGGTGCGGCCGTCTGCCGTGACATCGAGCTCGACGTCGAGACTCAAGGGGGCAATCGTCGGATACACCTCGCTCGCGAAGTGCGCTTGCACCTGGAACAAGAGGCGCGTCAGCTCCTCGAGCGCGCCGGCAGACCACAGTCGCGCCGCGCCCGGCGACAGCGACGACGGCTGCACCAGGGCGATGGATGTGGGCTCGCCGCGCTGGGAGCGCCGGAACGTGAGGATCTCCGGGATGGCGTTGGCGTCACTCGGACCCACGACGCCGACCTCACCTTTCTGACTCACCAAGCGATACAAGGGCTCATCGCTCTCGGCCTCGAGCTCTGTCAAGGCGACCGACTCCAGCTGTTCGCCCACGAAGGTCGGGTGCACCGCAACGCCCATGAATACGCTATGATGGTCGATGCCGTAGTACTCACGATCGTCGAACGCGCGTTCGGTCCAGAGGCTCGCCCACACCCGCAGCAGCGCGCGATAGGCGCTCTTTTCGTCACTGAGATCTTCCTGCAGGTCGCGAATGATGGGCTCGAGAAACGTGCGGCTGGGGTCGGCGTCGAGCTCATCTCGGCGCCGTTGAAGCTCGGCGCGCAGATAGGCCTCGTGCTCTGGCGTCAAGCACGCCGAGGGCCCGCTCGTATCGGCATCGAGATCGTCGGCGAGACAGCCGCTGCGCGAGTCGTAGAGTCCGGCGCCGGAGACCCCCGGTAGATCCTCGGCGTTCGTGCTGCTGCGGAAACGCAAGCGCGTAAACGCTCCTTCCGCGCCGTAGGCGGTCTCGATGGCTGCCCGCAAAGCTTCAACGAGCTCGGGTAGCAGTGGTGCGGCGCGCAGCCGTTCGCGGAGCGCGAGCAGTCGGGCCCGCTTGTGGGTCGCGTCGGTGAGCATGCGCGGATCGGCGATGAGCGCATCGATGTCGGCGCGCAGCCCGCGGCGCTCGACGAGCTCTGCATAGGCGCTGAACGGGATAGCAAAGCCATGCACGCGGTTTGCGGCGGGCAGCACCCGCGTTAGCTCGCCCAGGTTGGCAGCTTTGGTGCCGAAGGCAGCCGCGTCCGCCGCTCTGAGCGCCTCCAGGTTGACGAACCCTCCGACCGAAAGGTCCGCCGGCGCGGCGCCGAGCGCTGGCCTTGCCGCGTCCCAGAATGCCTGTGCGTCTTCCAAGCGCGCCAGTTGAATGTCGACGCGCTCACCCCGGGCCGAGACACGCACCAGACGATCAGCGAAGGCGCTCACCAGCCCGTTGTCGAACACGCCCGGCGCAGCAGCGTTGGGGATCGCCTTCTCGCGGAGGCGGAGGTTGAGGTGGCTAGCGAGGCTTTGAGGAAGTCGGGTGACGAGCCCCGCGACAAGGCCCAGGTCGTTCGGCGCCGCATCGATCAACACCACGTCCCGCGGTCCCACCTGGTCCGTGCTCGCGCCCTCGGGCAAGAGCTTCAAGTAACCATAACCTTCACCCTCGCTGTACGTCTCTGCGGCCAGTCCGGGCCGCAAGGCGCCAGGCTCAACCACCGCAATCGTCGTGTCTGCAAGTTGCTCCGACATGGCCCGCACCGCCTCAAGCTGCGCGGCGCCCTCCGGCGTGAACACCAACCAATCGCGAGCGAAACCAATACAAGCCTTCAGCCGCGCATCGACCTCCCGGAGGTCCTCGAAGGTGAGCCGGTCGCCGGGCGTCGAGCCGCTATACAGCGAGTAAGCGAGCACACCGGGTTGCTCGGTGTGCGGGTGCAAGGTGGCCGCGAACAGCTTCAGGCTCCCGCCCCACATCAGCCGGCTTTCGCGCCGCAACACCAGGTCCGTGTAGCGCTCGCTGGAGAGACCCTCGAAACCGGTTCGTGTCCGCAGAAATTGAAGATGATAGGGGTACTTGTTCGTGTTCTGAAACACACACCCTTCAGTCTCGAAAATGCCGGAGGCCTCGCGCTCGTCCACGCTGGCGAGGTACTTGACCTCGTCCCCCTTGCCCGCCAGCCGCGCGAACTGCGCCGCGCTGTCGAGGGCGGGCAGCGACTCGAGCTCTGCGCCCGGGTCGCCTGCCTCACCGCCGTTGCCGCCCCCACCAACGCCCCCGTCCCCGCCCGAGGCCTGCCCTGCCTCGCCCGTTGCTCCCGCCGCCGCGCCCCCCGAGGCGGCACTGCTGGAGGGATCGAGGTCGCCGCACGCGGCGCTGCCAAGGCCCGCGGTGAGCACGAAGGTGAGGAAGAGCTGAGGCAGACGTCGGCGCACGGGAGGCCTCAGCGCTGCAGCGTGTGACTGGTGACCGTCAGCGGCTCCAGGCGCTCGAGTCCGCAGTCCACCGCGTAGGCCTCGTCAACGACCTCCTGGTCGATGGGCTCGAGACCTGTAATCTCGATGCCGCACACGCCATCGATGGGCTCGTCGAACAGCACGGCAAAGTCGCGCTCGAAGTGGTGATGCGTGGGGCTGTAAACCAGCTTGTAGTAGTCGCCCTGTTCGAACGCGACTCCGCGGAAGGTGCCGCTGGCTCTCACGAACGCACCGGGCTCCGTCCCCGCGAACGAGTCGCCGAGGCGCAGATCGAGCGTCACGCTGCCGCTGTCGAGCACCACTTCGTGACGGTTCAAGGTCGAGCTCGCGTGGGTGCAGGAATCGAAGCTCTGCACCGGGAAGCAGCTGTCCCCTTCCGGACACAGCGTGACTGACAGTGCCGCGCCCTCGTCACCGTTGGGGTCGAGCCAATCGCCATCGAGCAGGAAGCCGGGGCTCTGACCGACGGGTTGCGTCAAATAAAGCTCGATGCCCAGGCGCCGATTTTCGGGAACGCGCTCTTCGAACGCGTAATGGTGGGTGACCGCGCCCTCAAACGTCTGCGCCTGATAAGTGGTTGCCTGCGGTACGGCGCCAAGCGGCGTTGCCCCCTCGCCGAAAGCGACACACACGGGCAGGGCGAGCCCGTTGCGGGGTGCAGCGGGCAAGCGGTAGCTGCCGGGCGCGACGCGCAGCTGAGCCTTGCGTTGCAGCTCCTCCTGGAGCGTCCCGGTGTCGGTGAACGTAGCGCAATACACCGCCTCATCGCTGACCTCGAGCGTGTGCGGGAACGTTTCCTGGCCGGGATAGTCGGCGGCCGTCGGACACCCAGCCCACGGGTCACTCGACCCGACGCCGCCTGCGCCGCCTTCGCCGGATGCACCCGCGCTGCCTGCTTTACCCTGGCCACCGGCGCCGGCGCCGGCTTCGCCGCTGCCGCCAGCTCCCGCCTCCGAGGGGCTGCCCGCCTCCGAGGGGCCACCGCTGCCGGCCTCGCCAGCGCCGCCAGCACCCCCAGCGTCCATGCCCGCGGCGTCGTTGCCGCCCGAGGCGCCGCCCGCGTCAGGGCCTCCGCCTTGGGAGCTGCCGCCCTCCCCAGCTCCTGCTTCGCCAGCTGCACCGCCGGCCCCGCTCAGGCCACCGGCCACGCCGTCGTCGTCGGCCGGATCCGAGTTGCCGCAAGCCGGCGCCACCGCGGCAACGGCCGCGGCTGTCAATGCCCATAACCACACTCTAGACATGCTCCCGATCCTGCTCGTTCGACTCACCAAGACTCGTGCAGCAAGCGCTATACCACAGTGTTAGAAAGCCAGCTTCTCGCGGCGCAGAGACGCCCAACCACGACACGCGCGTCGTGCGTTGTGCCACGCGCGCCTTCTGCGATAGACCAGGCGCCATGGGCCGCTTCCCGTTTCCGCAGAATGAACGCAACCCGGTTCGTTGCTACCCCCCAGGCGCCGACAGCGAGGATGTGCTCCGCGCCTATCGACGCTGGCGCGACGAGATCATTACCGCCGAAGGCGCTGGCGGCTTTTTGCGTGCGCGGCGTCCGGATACCCCCGACGGAGTGGCGAGCTCCACCGTCTCGGAGGGCATCGCCTATGGCATGATCATCGCGGTCATGCTGGACCAGCAGGAGCTCTTCGACGGGCTCTGGAAGTACGCAATGGCGTGGTTCAACCGCAACGGCCTGATGGATTGGTACATCGCTCCGGACGGCTCCCGCACGCTGGGCGTGGGCGGTGCCACCGATTCTGATGAGGACATGGCCTACGCGCTGATCCAGGCACATCGCCAATGGGGCGGGCAGGGGTCTCTCGACGAGAGCTACCTGAGCCACGCTCGCAGGCAGATCGACCGCGTCTTCGAGCTGGAGGTCGATCACGAGCGCTGGCCTGACATGTTGCTTCCGGGTGACGATTGGCGAGGCAAGAATGTGTTCAACCCTTCCTACTTTGCCCCGCACCAGTATCGTCTTTTCGGAGAGGTGTCCGGGAACGTCGCCGGCTGGCAGCGAGTCATCCATCGCGGCTACCAGATCGTCGAAAACAGTCTGAATGCGAGCAGCGGCAACAGCGACAACGGCCTGGTGCCAGCGTGGTGTGATGCGGACGGGACGCCCGTGGAGGCATTCCCGGGGGCCATGCAGAACTACCAGTATGACTCGGCACGCTTGCCGTTCCGCATTGCTCAGGACTGGGCCTACAGCCAGGACCCGCGTGCTCGAGCCTACCTGGCACGCGTCAGCCGCTTCTTCGTGGGCATCGGCGCCGAAAACATCGTCGACGGTTACACCCTTCGAGGCGAGCCCGCTCCCGATCCCAAGGTGCGGCGACCTTCACCGGGCTCGGCGGTGTTCGTCGGTTGCGCGGCCGCCGGAGCGACGCACGATCCTCGTTACCTGGACTTCGTGGAGGCCGCCTATCAGCGGGTGCGGACGGGTGAATTGTTGGCTCGAAGCCGCTACTACAATCATAGCTGGACGGTGTTGTCGTTGCTCTTCCTGACCGGCAACCTGGTAGATTTTACGGAATGATCCGCTGCCGCGAGGGCGGCGCTCGGAACAGGCGCGGGCGGCGCATTTAGCCACGTTGCCGGGCGCGCTTCTGGCGGGCGACCGCGATCGCGAACGTGCATACTGCCGTCTGGCTAGTGCTCGCGTCATCCGCACGAGGCCAGCGGAGACGGCATTGACTACTCATACGAGCTTGAGCTTTCTCGAATGGCTCGCCTTCATCGGCGTCCTGTTGCTGATCCTCGGTTTGACGTCGGCCCACGTGAAACGGCTGCCGATCTCGGCTTCCGTGATCTACCTGGCAGTGGGCTTCGCCGTCGGTCCCGCGGCGCTGGGCTGGGTTCAGCTCGAGCTCGAGCCCGGCAATGTCTGGTTCGAACGCCTTACGGAAATCGCGGTGATCGTGGCCCTCTTCATCAGCGGGCTCAAGTTGCGACTACCCTTGCGAGATAGAGCTTGGGCCGCGTCTTTCCGCCTGGCCGGCCCTGTGATGCTGGTTTGCATCGCGAGCGTCGCCCTCTTTGCACACCTCGTGTTGCATCTCGCGCCAGCCCACGCGTTGTTGCTCGGCGCCGTGTTGGCGCCGACCGATCCCGTGCTGGCCGGGGCGGTCTCCGTGGGTCACGCGGCTGACAAAGACCGCCTGCGTTATGGACTGTCGGGTGAAGCCGGGCTCAATGATGGCACGGCGTTTCCCTTCGTCGTGCTGGCGCTCGAGTGGATGAGGCACGAGGCGCTGGGTTCGTGGGTCTGGCGCTGGGCGCTGGTGGAGCTGGTGTGGGGTGTCACTGCGGCGCTCGTGCTCGGCTACTTTCTGGGGGAGCGTGTCGGACGCGTGGCCATCCGCATCCGCAGCGCTCAACGCGACACCGAGGCGCCCAGCGACTTCGTCGCGATCGCGTTGATTGCGCTCGCTTACGTCGGTGCTCACGCCATCCACGCGTGGGGCTTCCTCGCTGTGTTCGCCGCCGGCGTGGGCTTGCGCCGAGCAGAGCTGAGGGTCGTCGCTGCGTCACCGCATCCGGACGCTGCTTCGGACCAGCATTCGGCAACGCATCCTCCCGCCGAGCATCTGGTGCCAGCGCGCGTGGAGGAGCGTGCGCTCGAGGCGCCAGCGGTCGCTGCCGGCGTGCTGGTTGCGGAGACCATATCCTTCGGAGACACGGCGGAACGCGTGCTGGAGGTGGTGCTCGTGACCATCGTCGGATCGGCGATGGCCTTGTACTGGGACAGCCGAGCGCTGCTGGTTGCGCTGGCTCTCTTCTTCATTATCCGGCCATTGGCCGCCTACCTGTTGCTGTACGGTACCGCCACCACGACGCTGCAACGTTGGCTGATTGGATGGTTCGGTATCCGGGGTATCGGCAGCCTCTACTATGTCGCTTACGCTTTGAATCACGGCCTGACGGGAGCGGCCGCTCAGGATGCGCTGAAGCTCACCATCCCGGTCGTCGCTGCCAGTATTCTGTTACACGGGGTTTCGGCGACTCCGATTCTCAATCACTACGCGAAGGTCTTCGCCGCGCGGGGCCCCTCGTAGCCAGGCTGCGACTCGCGGACGAGGCTCCCTGTCGCCGCTAGCCGCTCCTGCAGCGTCGCTTCGAAGAGCCTGCTCTGAGGGTGCAAGGCGCGCGAAAGGACGCCGCGCGCGCGCCGTGAGTTGGGGTACAATCGGCGCTATGATCGCCCCGAGCGGAGCGCTGCCACAGCGCGCATTTGGACCCCTGAAAGCGCCGGTGCCGGTGATCGGTCTCGGCACCTGGTACCTGGAGGAAAGCGACCCCAAGACGGCCATCGCTGCCGTGCAGGCCGCGCTCGATCTCGGTTTGACACACATCGATACAGCCGAGCTCTACGGCTCGGGCAAGGCAGAAAGCCTGGTGGGGCAAGCGCTGGCAGGTCGGCGCGAAGAGGCGTTCTTGGTGTCCAAGATCATTCCGAGCAACGCCAGTCGCAAGGGCACGCTGACGCATTGTGAGCAGAGCCTGAAGCGCCTCAAAACGGACTACCTCGATTGTTACCTCCTGCATTGGCCGGGCTCGCACCCGCTCGAGGACACCATCGCGTCACTGGAGCAGCTGGTGAGCCAGGGCAAGATCCGCGCGTGGGGCGTCAGCAATTTCGACGCGACCGAGCTCGCACGAGCCCTCTCCATCGCAGGCCCCGGCCACATGGCGACGAACCAGGTTCTCTACCACCTGGAGGAACGCACGATCGAGCACGCCGTCCTGCCCTGGTGCCAGAAGAACGGCGTCGCGGTGGTGGGTTACACACCGTTTGGCCAGAACGCAGCCTATCCTCCGCCGGGCGCGGCCGGCCTCGTATTGACGGAGATTGCAAAGCGGCATGGCGCGACTGCGCGGCAGGTCGCGCTTGCATTTCTCACGCGCACACCCGAGCTTTTTGCCATTCCGAAGTCCACCAACCCCGCGCATCTGCGCGAGAACGCGGGGGCCGCCAAGCTGCAGCTCGACGCCGATGACATCGCGCGCCTCGACGCCGCATTCCCGGTCGGCCGCCGCCGCCGTGGCGTGGCAACGCTGTGACGAGCGCCCTTCGTCTCTCGTAAGATTCTGCTGCCTTCGCGGTAATTCGTAGGTTGGTTGCTGCTCTGGCAACAGTGTAGGCAACCGTGACGGCGACAAATGACGTTGAGAGTGCGTGCCGCGCTCGAACGCCTCGACTCGCAACAGGCGCGGAGCACCCGCGACGATGCTGCACATTCACGGCTTGCGCAGCGCGACGAGCGAAGGCGCGGGATCGTGAGCGACTGGTTGTGTATACTGGACGGGCTGACCCTTACAGCTCGGGGGAGCTCGCGCGGGTCGCTCTACTGCCGCCAACGAGGCCTAATTTCATGAAATGCGACGTTCGCCCCAGGGGTAGCTCCAGACTTGTCGGCCTGGTGCGTGCCCAGGTGCTGTTGATTTCCTTGCTGCTCATGACGAGTACTTGCTCCAAGGAGAGCGGGTCGGCGCGGCCGGGCACAGCGACGGGTGGCCAGGGCGCCGCGGGCTCGGCCACACGCGGAGGGAACGGTTCGGGGGGCGCCTCGAACGGTGGCTCCGGGATCCAAGTTCCCGTCGACACCGCTGGCAGGGCTGGCAACGCCAGTACCGAATGCGTGACGTCCTGCAACCCAAAGGGTGGCCAGTGGTGCGGGCTCATCGGTGACAATTGCGGCGGCAACTTCCAGTGCGCGGGCTGCCCCGACGATTGGACCTGCGAGAAGAACCTGTGTGTTGGCGGCGCCAGCTGCGAACGAAACACCTGCCAGGAGGGCGATACCCAGTACTGCGGCACCGTGGGCGACGGCTGCGGCGGAACACTCGTCTGCGGCGAGTGCCCGGCAGGAAGCGTGTGTGGTGGCGGCGGCATCGACAACGTCTGCACGCGGCCCGACTGCACGCCCCGCGCCTGTGTGGACGCGGCGAGCGGGGGCAAGTACTGCGGGGACATCGGCGATGGTTGCGGCGGCATCCTCCGCTGCGGCGACTGCTCGGACGGCACCCAATGTGGCAGCGAGGGCGTTCCCAACGTGTGTCCCGACCGCCGTTGCGAGAACCTTCAATGCAAGGTCGTGGAAGACGCGTGCCCCGCTGCTTCACCGACTACCTTGACGGGCAAGGTCTACGACCCTGCGGGTCAGCTGCCGCTGTATAACGCGCTGGTTTACGTACCCAACGAGCCGTTGCCGCTGCCGCCCATTCCCGATGGCGCCAGCTGCGACAAGTGCGCTGCGTTCGCGGCCGGCAAGCCCATCGCCACCGCGCTGACCGGCGTCGACGGCAGCTTCACGCTGAAGGGTGTGCCTTCAGGTAGCAACGTGCCGCTGGTGATTCAGGTGGGCAAATGGCGGCGTGAGGTCACGCTGACCATGCCCGTGACCAAGTGCGAGAGCAACGCCGTCACCAACGTGGACCTCACTCGGCTGCCGCGGAACAAGGCGGAGGGTCACATTCCACGCATCGCCGTCACCACTGGCCAACAAGATGCGCTCGAGTGCCTGTTGCGTCGAATTGGCATTGCTGACGAGGAATTCACGGTGAACACCGGTCCTGGTCGCGTTCATCTCTACGTCGGAGGCGGACCTCAGGGCATGGACCGGGCCGGCGCGAACAAGTTCTCCGCTGCTCTGGGCGGAGCTCTGTTCCCGCACGCCACCACCTTGTGGAGCGACGCCGCCAAGCTTCAGAGCTACGACATCATGATGTTGTCTTGCGAGGGTGACCCGATGGGCACCGTCAAGGCGCCCTATCGCGACAACATGCTCGGCTACATGAACCAAGGTGGTCGCGTATTCGTGGACCACCTGCAGTTTTACTGGCTGATGTCGGGGGCTCCCGAGCTGCAAGCGACGGCTACGTATCTGGGAGACATGGGCGATCTGCCGAATCCGACCACGGCCTTGGTGGACACGAGCTTTCCGAAGGGGGACGCGCTTGCCGATTGGCTGCTGCTGACAGGCGCCTCCACCGTGAAAGGCGAGATCGCCGTCTACGACGGTCAGTATTCGGTTTCCGCCGTGGCTGCGCCCACGGAGCGCTGGATTCACGCGCAACATCCGCGGAACGGCACCATGCCGGTGCCCTCCGTGCAGTATCTGACCTTCAACACGCCGATAGCTTCAGCCCCGGAGAACCAGTGCGGTCGCGTCGTCTACACGGACATTCACATCACCTCCCAGGTCGGGACGGGAGCCACGGCGCTGGGTGGTGACACCTCCAACCCCAGCATTCCGTTTCCCGATGGCTGTCGCACGACCGGCATGTCGCCACAGGCCAAGGCGCTGGAGTTTCTGTTCTTCGATCTCTCGGCGTGTGTCGTACCCGTCGGCGCGCAGCCGATCCCGCCGCCCCCGGGTATTCCTCCGCCCGCGGCGGCTGCGCCTCCGCCTCCGCCTCCGCCTCCGCCTCCGCCCCCGCGCTGAGCTCAGGGCACCGGCTTCGGCTCGCGCCGGGGCCGTTCGCCTCCGCTCAGTGGGCCGTCCAGCCTCCATCAACGCTGAGGACGGTCCCGGTGACGAGGCGCGCGGCGGGTGAGGCGAGGTAAACGACGGCAGCAGCGACGTCGTCGATGCTGCCGATCAGACCCGCCGGGATGCGCTCCAGAACGCGCCGCCGAAACGCGGGATCGTCCAGCCGCTCCTTGGTGCCCGGCGTCTCGATGAAGGTGGGCGCGACGGCGTTCACCGTCACTCCATGCCGTGACCACTCGAGCGCCAGCACGCGCGTGAGCTGATTGACGCCGCCCTTGGACGCCGCATAGACGACGTGGTTCTCAATACCCACCAGACCAGCCTGCGAGCTCATGTTCACGATGCGCCCGAACTTCTGCGCGAGCATGGTTCGCGCCGCAGCCTGGCAGCAGAAGAACAAGCCGCGCAGGTTGACGGCCATGAGCTCGTCCCAGTCCTCTTCCGTTACCTCCAGAGCGGGGTGATTGGCTCCGAGGCCCGCGTTATTCACGAGCACGTCGAGACGCCCGAGCTCACGCACCGCTCGATCGACACCGCGGCGGATGCTGCCGACGTCCCTCATGTCCATGGGTACGGCCACCCCATCGATCTCGCGGGCCAGATCCAGCAGCGGCGCTTCGGTGCGCGCGGCGACCGCGACGCGCGCGCCTGCAGCTGCCAGCGACTTCGCCAGGCCATTACCGATGCCATAACTTGCGCCTGTCACCAGCGCGGTCATGCCGGCGAGCGAGAACGGAAGCGAGCTCATGCGCGCGAGGATCGCCGAGCGCCTTTGAAAGCACAAGCGTGCTGGCCGTCGAGGCAGCAGCACGCCTCGTCCGAGCCGAGACATTCGTCGCGCCCAGAATGCTCGCCCCACGTCGATCTCAGCTGCTCAGCCCGCGTTCAGTAGAACGGTCTGACACCAGCGGTGCAGCTGGCGGTCGTCGCGTGCGAACGACCAACGCGCCGCGAGCCAGCGTCGCGCGGGCTCGAAGAGCTCTTCGAGCCCCTGCACTTGGAGCCAAGCCGCTGCAAGCTCACGGTCGGCTGGGGTCGCGTGTGGAGTGATGAAGGGCGTCAGGTAGCTGGCCGCCGCCAGCGAGTCGAGGCGAGCGTCGCCGACGATAGGCACGCCACCGAAGTCGATGACGGCGCTCACGGTGCTTCCTTCAACCAGAACATTTCCAGGAAACAGGTCGAGGTGCACGAAGCTCGCCACGGACGGCTCCGGCAACGCCGCGGCGAGCTGGCTGGCGCTCACCGCAGCGAACGCGTCACCGGCTGCGAGGAGACTCGTCCGTGCCCGCCGCTCGAGATAGCTCGTGTACGTGCTGGCACGTACCGGCTCGGCTGAGCACAGCTCACCGTACCAGGGGCGCTCCACACGCAAGTAGCGCATTTGCGTGGAGCAGTACAGGTAGGCCATCACTAGCTCCTCGCGTGCCGAGCCACGCACCTCCCCCAGCACCAAGGAGAGCGGCCGCCCCGGGAGCTGAGGCTCGATAGTGATCCAGCGGCCGTGCACCTCGGCCGTGTCCAGGACTTCGGGTATGGAAAAGGGCACCGCTCTCCTGCTGATCCGAAGCTCCGCGAGGAGCTCCGTTCGACGGTCGATCGTCTGCCGCCCCGTTCCGGGATGATGCACCCGCAGAACGCGCTGACCGTCGAGTGAGAACACACACGCCTCGCCACCGATGCCAAGCAGGGCGTCGGCGGCCACTCCAAAATGGCTCATGACCCGCAGCAGGGGTGCGTCATTTTCAATGCTCATCGGACGGCAGCCTCGCACAGCCGCGCAGAACCTACGAGGAAGCCCCGCTTCGCTCCGGGGCGTGAGCTCGTCTATGCTTTGGGCATGCTCGTCCAGATTCTGCTTCCGCTCGAGGACAACGCGGGTAAGCCGATCCCCCGTGAGTTGTTCGAACGCACACGCGCCGAGTTGATCGACCAATTCGGTGGAATCACCGCGCACTCCGGAGCACCGGCCGAGGGGGTTTGGCAAGAAGGCGGGGGCGCCGTGTTGCTGGATCGCATCGTCGTGCTCGAGGTGGTCGCGGAGCAGCTAGACCGGGGGTGGTGGACTCGATATCGGCAAGCGCTCGAGCAGCGCTTCCAACAGAAGGCCCTCATGATTCGAGTGATCGAATGCAGCACGATCTGACGCAGAGAGCGGCCCTCCTTCAGCGGCTTCCGAAACAGTCATAAATCTATCGCCAAACAGGCAAGTCGACTGTCGGCTTGTAGGTCGAGCAGCGGAATTCGGTTCGTTCGAGCTCTTTCGGAGACGGAAGCGCGGCACACGGCGCACTCTGCTAGGGTCGTAGAGCAGCTCGGGCGAGGTTTCTGCTGCGCAGCCATCGAGGCGGGAGGGATAACGTGAGACCAACCACAGTAGGACCAGGGTTTCCCAGCACGCGCGGCGCTCTCTCGGAGCTGGGTGCGCTGCTGCTTGCCGCGAGCGCGGTGCTCTCCTGCGGAGGCATTTCTGACAACCCGGGTGAAGGGAGCCCGGTCCAAGGTGCAGCGGGCTCGCCGGGCGGCGGCTCGAGCTCTGTCGCTGCCGGTGGAGCAGCCGCCGAGGGCACAGCCGTGGGCGGATCCACCGCAGGGACGGGCGGGTCCGCTACCGGCACCGCGGGCGGCGTCTCGGGTGCCTGCACCGCGCCCGAGCCGGCCCGGGCAGCGTTACGTCGCCTGAGCGCGTTCCAGTACAACAACACCGTGCGCGACGTTCTGGGCGACACCAGCAGCCCGGCCGCCCAGCTACTCCCTGAGGGGGGACTGTTCGATGCACCCTCGGACGAGGTTCATCCGCTGCAGATCGAGATCTACAACCGGCTCGCGCACGACTTTGCGCTGCGCAGCACGCGCGACGCTGCGTCGCTCGATCGCGTCATGGACTGTGAGCTGGCGACACACGGTGAGATAAAGTGCGAGACTCAGTTCCTCACGAAGGTGATCGAGCGCTTGTTCCGCCGACCCTTCAATGCCGACGACCTGAGCGAGTTGAAGATCGTCTTCGAGACCGGTCGAGAGCTCGGGGGCGACTTTGCGAGCGGCGTCCGTGCCGTGCTCGAGGTCGGGCTTCAGTCGCCCGAGTTTCTCTACCGAGTCGAGCTGGGCGACGTGGCCGCGGAGCCTAACCGATCGGTCCGCCCACTCTTGCCGCACGAGACGGCAAATCGACTCTCCTACCTTCTGTGGGGTTCTGCGCCCGACACCGAGCTGCTCGCCGCGGCGCAAGCGGACGAGCTGCGCAGCAAAGCTCAGGTGCAGACGCAGGCACGGCGCATGTTGAAAGACGAGCGCGCTCGCGAGATGGTCCGCCACTTTTACTTCGCGCTGCTCGGCGTCCAACCGGCGGCACCGCAGGTCGATTCAGCGCTGCACCCGCATTTCACGCCGCAGATTGCGGAGCTCATGCGTGAAGAGACGCGGCACTTCATCGACGAAGTCACCTGGGCGGGCCCCGGGACCATTCACGAGCTCTACACCGCGCCCTTTACCTGGATGAACGGGCCACTTGCGAGCTACTACGGCGTCAGCGGTATCACGGGCGACGCTTTTCGGCGTGTCGAGCTGGACGGCGCGCGACGCGGCGGCTTGTTGACCCAGGGCTCGTTCATGGCATTCGGCGGCAGCACTACCCGACCGGTGGTGCGCGGTGCGTTGATCGCGTCGCGCTTCCTGTGCCTCCCTCTGGAGCCGCCCCCGCCGAACGTCGAGGTCGTGCTCGCTCCGCAACCCAGCGGGCCGCTGACGACGCGCCAGCGTCTGCAAATACATAGCAGTGTTCCGAGCTGTTCCGAGTGCCACCAGCACATCGATCCACTCGGCTTCGCCTTTGAGCATTTCGACGCTGCCGGTCGCTTTCGGGATACCGAGTCCGGATTGCCCATCGACGCGACCGGCGTCATCCACAAGACGGACGCGGCAGGCAGCTTCGACGGAGCGACGGAGCTTGGCGCCCGCCTAGCAGGGAGCGAGGACGTCGCCAATTGCCTGCTGAGCAACTGGATGCGTTTCGCGTACGGCGAGACTGCAGGGACGACCGCCGCCGTCGTCAACCACGACGACGTTTGCGCGCGGCAACAGCTGAAGGACGCGTTCGCACGCTCACGCGGCAGTGTCCGGGAGCTGCTCGTCGAGCTCACGCAAACGGACGCGTTTTCGTCGTTGCCCGTGGAGCAGAATCGATGACTTGGACGAGTGATTCTAGGCGCGCGGACGCGATGAAAGAGGAGGGGCTCTGATGGCTCGTTTTAGCCTGAGTCGGCGTGCGGTTCTGCGAGGCGCGGCGGGCGTAGCCATTGCTCTGCCCTGGCTCGAAGCCATGGGCCCCGTGCGGGTGTCACACGCCGCAACGCCTGCGCCCAAGCGCTTCTTGGCGGTCTACACCCCAGGTGGCACCATTCTCGAACGCTGGCGCCCTTCGGGGGAGGGAACGAGCTTCATTCTCAGCCCCATTCTTCGGCCGCTGGCCCCCGTCCAAGACAAGCTTGTCGTGCTCGATGGTCTCGACATGCGCAGTGCAATCGGCGAGCAGGATCAAGCGGGGATGGTCGCCTGGCTGACGGGGACGGCACAACGCTCGGCGGGCGCCTTCGCCAAGGGGCCCTCAATCGATCAGGTACTGGCGCCACGGCTCTCGGCATCGCACTCAACTGCGAGTCTGAACCTGGCGGTACGCTGGGGAACCGGCAAAGCCAGGGGTCGAGTCTCGCCCTTGAACATCGTCAGCTTCGCCGCCGATGAAACGTTTTCACCGATCCCCCCACAGCTCGACCCAGGGCAGGTCTGGCAGCAGCTCTTCGGCGCCATGCCCCCAGGCTCGCCGGGCGCGGGGGGCGCGCTCAGCTGGGAGCGCTCGATGCTGGATGCGGTGGGTCGCCGCTACGCAGCGCTCGCCAAGCGTCTGGGCAGCGCAGACCGGCAGCGCCTCGAGCAGCACTTGACGCACATTCGTGAGATGGAGCTGCGCCTCGCGCAAGCCCCCAAGGCGCTCGCGTGCTCGCGCCCCGACCCGGTGGATACGGCCGGCTACGACCCGCTCGAGGGTCTGAATTCGGCGCCAGACGGCACGGTCAGAGACCCGGACACGGACGCAGCCATTCCCGTCGTGGGCAGGTTCATGATGGACATGTTGGTGATGGCCTTCGCCTGCGATCTCACCTCGGTGGGCGTTATGCAGTGGGGCGACTCGGAAGCGAAGTTCACGTACCCTTGGTTGAGCCTGCCCGGTAACTACACGCAGAACTACTACGAAAACGACGGCGGTTTTCATCCGGACGCGCTGGAGAAAATATTCACCTGGTACTCGGGCCAGCACGCGTACCTCATCGAGCGTCTGCAGCAGGTGGATCGTGGCGGTGCGAGCTTGCTGGACGAGACGGTCGTGTTCTTTGGTTCGCACATGCAGGCGCCATCGACGCATCGCAAGGAGAACATGCCGTTCGTGCTGGCGAGCGGGGCCGACGCCCTCCGTCCAGGCCGCTACTTGCGCGCTGCCAACGTGTCGCACAATGACCTTCTGGTCTCGCTGCTCAATCTCTTCGGCGACGACCGCAAGACCTTCGGCGACCCGGCATACTGCTCGGGACCCCTGCCGGGCCTGCTGGGTTGAACCGTCAGAGAACGTCGGCCATCGGCGACTCGTCCAGGTACAGGATGGCGTCGTAGTTCTCGCGGGGCACGTGGGTTTCGACGCCCGGGGCACCCAGCTCGACAACCTGCCCGACAGGGAGCAGCGCGTCGATGTCGGAATGACGGAGGTCGATGAACAACGCTGGCTCACCGAGCTCGTGCAGCATCGCTTCAAGGCTGCGGGATGTGGGTGAGGGCACGACGTGGCCGCGCTGCTCGGGTCGATTCAGCCACACGTCGAAGCCAATGATCGCCACAGCCCGATAGCGATCGCCGAGCTGACGATGAAGCTCGGTGCCTTGTGTCACGATGGGGCCGCCCACCCAGGAGTCGTTCACCTTCTCGTGACGCTTGACGATATGAATGTTGTGCGCCCAGAGCAGGGCCTTCTGCCCGGGGAAGTGCAGCGCCCGCAGCTGCTGGAACACGCTAGCCATACCGATGTCCCGCGCTTCGAACGACCCCGCGTTGTCGGGTATCATCACCTCGTCCTGCCAAGCGGCATAGCTGGTCAGCGCGATCCGGGCGGTTGCCAGCGCCTCGGGCGACGCCGCGCTCGCCAGCCGCGCTGCGTTCCCTTCCAGGCGGGCTCGAATGGCGTGGGTGGCTGCGCGGCAGGCTTGGTGTTGCCGGCGCTCGCAAGCAGCGAGGTCTCCGAGTAGCTTCGCGGCCTGCCCAGGCAACGTCTGAGAAAGGAATTGCTCCAGCTCGGCTCGATCCGACGCCGGATCTTGGACGTCGAAGCCGTGTACTTGCACGCGATCATCGGGATGCGCTTGGTTCCACCTGCAGAGCCACTGGGCAAAATCGCGAGTGAGCACATCGGCCCAGATCTCATACAAGCTCTTGACGGCCTCGGCGGGATCCCCTGTGCACGTTTGCACGTAGTCGTTGAGCTTTCGCGCGGGGACCCGGGAGCTCTCCCAGGTGACCACCCGGAAGCCAGCGCGCTCGATCAGGTAACGAGATAGCCGCACCTTCAGACCGATGAAGCCCGCGGACGCGTGAGCGGACTCGCCGAGCCCGATCACCTCCGCGCCGGCGAGAGCCTCGCGGACAGGCCCGAGCTCGCTGTCGGGCGCATCCGGTGCGTAGCCGGACAGCGGAAAAACACCACCGGCGGTGGCGCAGCGGTCCGGATCGTTCAAGCAGGGGGCACGCTCGGCGGCGGACAGGGGCTGCCGCTCATCCCGACGGCTGTCGCAGCCGGTGAGCACACTGAGCGTACAGAGCGCCGCGACCGCCATCGTGCTTGGACAGAGCATGCTGCATGCCCAAGCAACCGCTGTGCCGGCGCGCCGCTCGCGCGCGCCTGCAAGTTGTTCGTCCCTGATGAATTCGGCCAACGGCCGGCGCGAGCTAGCAGCTCGCTGCACGAAACAGCAGGTATTCGACTGCACGCAAGTGTAGAGCGGAAGCTCCCTTCCAGTGTCCCACGATACGAGGAGCTTCATGAGCCAAGACCTATGGACCGCCGTCGATCAATATTTCGTCAACCTGCTCGTCCACAGTGACCCTGCGCTGGATGCCGCTTTGCAAGCGAGCGACGAGGCTGGCTTGCCAGCCATCAGCGTCGCCCCGAACCAAGGGAAGCTGCTCTGGCTTCTGGCAAAGATTCAGGGGGCGCGCCGCATCCTCGAGATTGGCACCCTGGGCGGCTACAGCACCATCTGGTTGGCGCGTGCGCTGCCTTCCGACGGTCGTCTGGTGACGCTCGAGTCGGAGCCGAAACACGCGGCGCTCGCGCGCAGCAACCTGTCTCGCGCCGGTGTGGATCATCTGGTCGAGGTGCGTGTTGGGGGGGCGCTGGACACCT
>DASQDA010000030.1:0-8411 GCA_035634435.1 Polyangiaceae bacterium | reverse complement strand
GGGGGGCCAAGGGGGGAGCACCGGGGAGGCACCGGGGGACGAATCCAGTGCCGGCGGTGGTGGGCTGGCCGCGGAGTGAGGCCGCTAGGCGCAAGGGCTGCTTGGCGGCCTCGAGGCAATGGGCTAAGGCTGCCGCCCGTGACGTCTGTCCTCCGCTTCCTGTTGCTCTCCGGCGTACTGCTGTCGACCCTCGGGATTGGCTGTGGCGGCGGGAGCTCGAAGGCCACCTCCGAGCCGAGGCCAACCCTGATCCAGCTGGTGCCCGAGGACTTCCTCGGCGACGTGCCTTGCCTGGAGGCGCCTTCGGCGGCCCGCGGCTACGTCGCCACGCTGTTCGACGTAACGGAGGGGCTGACGATGGTCGGAACCGGGGGGAACCCCGGCAACGGGGGAAACGCGGGCTTCGCGCTCCCGAGCACCGGCTTCTTGCGCTGTCAGCAACCAGCGGCATTTGGTTGGGTCGTCCCGGGCCACCTCTACCGCGCCGAGATCCAGGGTTATGATCGCGCCGATCTCGAGCCTCTGGGCCCGGGCGTGCCGATCCTCGTCGATCCCGTGACTCGCCAACCGGTGCCGCCCGCCTGGGAAGCTTCCTGTGGAGCCACGGGAGCCACGGGACTGCGAGCCGAGAGTCAGATCACGCGTCGCATGCGTGTATGCCAGCCGTTCGCCGGCGCGCCAGCGGAGCTCGCGGGCGTCGAAGTTCGCGTACCGCACGCCGAGTGCGAGCGTCTTGCGGTCGAGCGGCTGGTGCTGCGGCTCGGTGGCGAGCCGGTGGCCAGCGGCGCCTGCGGGGACGTTCTGAGCGTCGAAGGACTGGAGCCCGCTGGCTTCGTCGAGCTTGACCTCTTGGCATTCGCGGCGGACTCGGAGCTGGCAGCGTTCGGCACCAGCTGCACCGCGCGCACGCAGCCCGCGCTCAGCGTGCAAGCTCAGTGTGAGCCCTTTGCCGCTGAAGGCTCCGTCGCGATCGAGCTCGCCGATGTGCTGGCCGCGCTCGGTGCGGATTGCGAGGTTGGCGTCACGCAGCTGAGCTTGACGTTGAGCGACCCCAGCACTCCGCCATTGCATTTGCCCAGCGCCCAGTGTCGAGGCACGACGCGCTTCAGCGCGCTTTTGCCGGGCGAGTACACCGTAGCGATCCGCTCGGGTCAGCCGCCTCTCGATGCGACGTGCGCCGCCACCGTCGAGCCTGGGCTCGTCGCGGCGCTCGATTGTGCGCCTCGCTGAGCGCTCGGCCGCAGGGGCACAGCCTGGCAGCGGGAAAACGCATTCACATTGCCCCAGGACCACGAACGGGCAACGCTTCGCAGGTGAGTCAAGCGGAGAGCCCACTTCAAGGCGCATTCCCCAGGCCCGGCAAGGTCCTGCGCGGCGTTCTGATCGCAATCTTCGCGATCTGGTTGGCGTTCGCCATCGGCATCAACTGGGCAGGCGCGTCGAGCTCGGTTTTTTTCCTCCTCTGCGGCAACACGGAGCGCGTCCTCCAGGGCGAGGTCTGGCGCTTGTTCACCGCTCCGTGGATGCACCTGCCGACGGGGACCCTGGGCCACGTCGCCAGCGCGATGCTGGGCTTGTATTTCCTCTCGCATGCGCTCGAGGAGCGCTGGGGCAGCGCGCGCTTCGCTCGCTTTCTGTTCGTGTCGGCGCTGTTCGCCTACGGCGTGCAGATGCTGTTCGAGCTGGTGTTGCCTGCATCCCTCTCGCAGCGTCTCGTCGGCGAATACTGGATTGGGGCCATACCCGTCGTGGAGGCCGTGGCGATCGCCTGGGCGCTCAGCTTCAGGGGTCAGGTGGTGCGGTTGTTCTTCGTGCTGCCGGTCACCTCGCGTGGCCTGATCTTCTTCGTCGTTGGTATGAGCGTGTTGCTCGTGATCATTGCCGCGCAGAGCCCCTCGGGGCTCATCGCGCCCTTCGGTGGGATGCTGGCAGGCTGGCTCTTCGGAGGTGGCTCTCCGTCGCCGTGGCGCCGAGCCTGGCTCAAGCTGCGGTTGGCGCAGCTCGACGCCGAAGCCCGCCGCGAAGGGCGCAGCCGTCGTCAACGCGTCGAGCGCACCGGGCTCAAGGTCATAGAAGGCGGTCGCAAGGGCGACAAGGACAAGGAGGACGATCGTCCTCCCGGACGTGGTGGCTGGCTCAATTGAGCCGACGGGCCTCCGCAGCGTGTCGGCCTTGCCGCGACATGGTATAGGCCGCGCCGCAATGCAGGTGGTGCTCGACGCTGACGGTGTGGACCACGGATTGCGGCGTATCGCCGGCGAGATCGCCCAGCGGACGCCGAGCGCAGAGGGCTGCGTACTGGTGGGCATTCGCCGCGGCGGCGTGCCGGTGGCGGCGCGCATCGCAGCGCAGCTGCGCGAGATCGGCAGGCAGGACATCGCGCTCGGCACGATGGACATCACGTTCTACCGCGATGACGCCGCGACACATCTCGCCAACCCCCGCGTGGGGCCAAGCGACATCCCTTGCTCGCTCGACGGACGTCACGTCATCCTGGTCGATGACGTGCTGTTCACCGGACGCACCGTCAGGGCGGCAATGGACGCGCTGCTCGATTACGGGCGCCCGCGCCGGGTGCAGCTCGCGGTTCTCGTGGACCGTGGCGGCCGCGAGCTGCCGATTCAAGCGGACTACGTGGTGCACGGTTTGCACATCACCGACGAGCAACGCATCGATGTGGTGGAAGAGGGCGGCCGCTTGAGCGCCATCGTCCAGGCAAAAAGCTCACCGACGGCGCCGCCGCCCCCACCCGGGGATCTGGCATGACCGACGTTCGGCTGCGCCATCTGCTCGGGATTGGCGATCTGAGCCCTGCGCTCGCGGAACAGCTGCTGCAAACGGCGAACGCGTTCTACGAAGTGTCCCGACGGCCCGTGCGCAAGGTGCCGACGCTGCGAGGCAAGACCATCATCAACGTCTTCTACGAGTCGTCCACGCGGACCCGCACGTCCTTCGAGCTTGCCGGCAAACGCCTGAGCGCCGACGTGGTCAACATCGGGGGCTCGTCATCTTCGACCAGCAAGGGCGAAACCCTACGGGACACCGTCGCCACCTTGGACGCGATGCACGCCGACGTGATCGTGCTGCGTCACGCGGCCTCCGGCGCGCCGCACTACGTCGCCGAGCGCACTCGCGCCGCGGTGGTGAACGCCGGCGACGGCATGCACGAGCACCCCACCCAAGCGCTGCTGGACACCTTCACGATCCGACGCCACCGCGGGCAAAACTTGAAGGGCCTCAAGGTGGTGATCTGTGGCGACATCCTGCACAGTCGGGTGGCGCGCTCCAACGCGCTACTCTTGACCATGCTGGGAGCCGAGGTGCGCCTGGCGGGGCCACGGACATTGCTCCCGCACCGCGACACCGCGCTCGGGGTGACCATGTTCGACCGCGTCGAGCCCGCTCTCGAGGGCGCCGACGTGGTGATGGTGTTGCGCATTCAAAAGGAGCGCCTGGGTTCCCCGCTATTGCCGAGCCTGCGCGAGTACGCTCGTTACTTCGGCCTGAACGCGGCGCGTCTCGCGCTGGCGCATCCAGACGCTATCGTCATGCACCCGGGACCCATGAACCGCGGCGTGGAAATCTCCGACGACATCGCCGACGGTCCGCGCAGCAAGATTTTGAATCAGGTAGAGGCGGGCGTCGCGGTGCGGATGGCGGTGCTGTACTCCTGCGCGACGGAGCCCGGCGCCGAGCTGGCTACCTGAAGCTCAGGAGCCCTTGCCCATGACGTGGTAGCCCTTGTCCACGTACACGGTGGAGCCGGTGATCGCGCTGGCGAGCGAGCTCGAGAGGAAGGCTGCCACATTGGCGACTTCCTGCGAGTCGAGCTTATCGGTGAGCGGCGCGTTCTTGCAGTAGTAGTCGATGACGTCGTCGATGATGCCGGTCACGCTGGCAGCCCGCGACGCCAAGGGACCAGCGGAGATGGTGTTGATTCGCACACCGTATTTGCGCCCTGCTTCGAAGGCCAGCACGCGCGTGTCGCTCTCCAGCGCGGCTTTCGCCGCGTTCATGCCCCCACCGTAGCCGGGGATGACGCGTTCGCTCGCCAGGTACGTGAGCGACAGGAACGAGCCGCCACTGCGCATCAATGGGCAGTAGCGGCGCACCATCGAGACCATCGAGTAAGCGCTGACGCTGACGGCACCGAGGTAGCCGGCGCGGCTCGTCTCGAGCAGCGGCAGGTGCACCTCGGGACCATTCGCCAGTGAATGCACGACGATGTCGAGCGGCTTCTCACCGAAGTCTTGCACCAGCTGCTTGGCAGCACCTTCGATGGTGAAATCGCCACGCCCGGAGTAGCGCTTGTTCTCGCGCACCGATTCCGGCACGTCCTCCAGGCGGTCGTAGGCGGCGTCGATGGGATACACGCGCTCGAGCTCGAGCAACTTGCCCGATGAGAGCCGTCGCGATTCGTCGATCTTACCTCGGCGCCCTAAAGTTTCGAAGATCCCGAGCGCCGGTGGCCAAGTCCCAACGCAAACGTTGGCACCGGCTTCAGCCAGCGCTTTCGCGATGGAAAAGCCGAAACCGCCGTCGTCGGCGACACCGACGACTAAGGCTCGTCGACCCGTCAAATCGATGGAAAGCACGGCGGCCATATCGCCTATCTACACGCACGTTGCAACAGTGCGACGCAGACCGGACCGGTCAGCCGGGAAGCAAATCGATTTGACGCACTGCAGGCACGTCTCGGCCGAGGAACCGCTGGGCAACGCTGATGAAGCTTTGCGGGCGGTCGGTGACGAACAACTCGAGGTCGAAAGCCCTGCCGGCGGGAGCGCGCTCGATGGAGCCTTCGGCGATCGAATCGCGCACTGCGTCAGCCGTGGCTGCGGCGCTATCGACGACGGGAATCGGCCTTCCCGCAAGCTCCTGCGCAACCTGGGCAATCAACGGGGCCAACAGTGGGTAGTGCGTACAGCCCAGCACGATCACCGAGGCGCCCGCCCGGATCAGAGGCGCGACGTACCTTTCGACGATCAGTCGGGGAACTTCGCCCTCGGTCCAGCCCTCCTCGACGAGGGGCACGAGCAGCGGCGCGGCCTCGGCGACCACCTCGTAACGCGCAGTTAGTTGCCGGACGGCGCGCGGATAGGCGCCCGAAGCAACGGTGCCGGCGGTCCCCAGGACGCCAATGCGCAGCACGCCAGGACGCGCCTCGAGCGCTTCCATCGCCAGCACGGCAGTGCGCGCACCCGGCTCCACGACCCCCAGCACCGGCACATCGAACTCGGCACGAAGCAGATCGACGGCCACGGCGCTCACCGTGTTGCAAGCGACGACGAGCGCCTTCACTCCGCGATCGATCAGCGTCTGAGCACAGCCGCGTGCGTAGCGAGCCACGGTATCGGGCGAACGCGTGCCATACGGGACGCGAGCAGTATCGCCGAGGTAAACAATGCGTTCGTCAGGGACGGTTTCGAGCAGCGCCCGCACGACGGTCAGACCGCCTAGCCCGGAATCGAAGACGCCGAGTGGCGCGCTCGCGCCGCCGGGGGCGGCGCCAGCCGTCGACCTCACACGTCCTCGATGCGAATCAGACGCGGGGGCCGCTTCATGTACGGCTGAGCGCCGATGGCATTGAAGGAGCGCCGCACTGCACTTTCCGAGCTCACGTGCGTGATGAGGCACACGGGCACGCTGTCGTCCGCCCCACGTGCGCGGCCGTCCTGCACCATCTGCTCGATGCTGATGCCCTCGTGTCCGAGCACGGAAGCAATACTGCCGACCACGCCTGGGTGATCGCCGACGTCGAATCGCAAGTAGTAGCGCGTCTCGATGCTGTCGACCGGGACGAGCTGCTTGTGCGTGAGTTGGATGCTGCGTGTGAGCAAGCCCGGCTCGCCTTCGAGTCGCGAGCGCGCGACATCGACGATGTCAGCGACCACGCTCACCGCAGTCGGCATGTCGCCGGCGCCGCGTCCAACGAGGAGACAGGGACCGAGCGCCCGGCCCATCAGGAACACGCCGTTCAGCACGCCGTCCACGTTGGCGAGCACGCTGTTCTTGCGGATCAGTGCCGGGTGCACCCGTAGCTCGAGCCGCTCCCCCCGATCGTGACCAATCCCAAGATGCTTCACGGTGAAGCCAAAACGGTCGGCGAAACGGAAGTCGATCTCGTCGACCGCGCGAATTCCTTCGACGAGCAGGTCGCTCGGATCTACCTGGGCGTCGAACGCAAGCATGCTGGCGACGGTGAGCTTCTGCGCTGCATCGTGACCATCTACGTCGAGCGTGGGGTCAGCCTCGGCGTAGCCGAGCTTTTGAGCCTCGTCCAGAGCCGCTGTGAAGCTGATACCCGCGTCGCGCATGCGCGTCAGGATGTAGTTGCAGGTGCCATTCAATATGGCGTGCACGCTGGAGACCGAGTCACTCGCCAGCGCCTCGCGCAGGGTGCGAATGATGGGAATGCCGCCACCCACGGAGGCCTCGAACGCGAGGTCGACGCGCTGGGCTATGGCAGCCTCGATAAGGCGCGGGCCGTGCTTGGCAATCAGCAGCTTGTTGGCAGTGACGACCCCCTTTCCGGCCGCGATGGCGCGCTCGATGTAGCTTTTTGCCGGCTGCTCGCCGCCCATCACCTCGACCACCAGATCCACCTGGTCATTGTCGAAGATTGCCGCTGGGCTTGTCGTCAGCCACTCGGGCCGGCACTCGGGCACGCGCTCTTTGGCTGGATCGCGCACGAGAACGTGGCTCACCTCGATGGGCGCCCCGATGCGAAGCGCCAGGTAACTCTTGTTCTCGTTCAACAGGCGGAGCACGCCGCCGCCCACGACTCCGCAGCCGAGCAGGCCGATTCGCACGGGCGATTTGTAGCGTTCTTGGCTCACTTGACCTCCGGAGGGCCCCACTCTTGCCGCGAGGCTTCCCTCGCGGTCAAGCGAGAAAGTCCGAGCCCCGGCGCGACGCGTTTCGCCCGTGCACGCAAGTCGCGGCGACTCAACCTGGTGCTCGTCCTGGCTGCACGATTCCCGGCGAAGCTGCCGCAGCGCCGGTCAGTTGCTCGAGCCACTCCAAGCGCGGACGAATGCGCGCCACCACCACCCGCCGCGGCGCATTTTGCATCTCGGCTTCCCAGGTGCGAACCCGCGGCCGCCCAGCGTTGGCCGCTAGCCAGGTGGGCATGCCCGTCAGCGGGTCGGCCGCCAGCACGAAAAAAGAATGGTAGTGAAGCTGCTCGTCATCCCTGGGGCCCAGAATGGCCACCACGTCGGCGGGCTGAAACTCGCCGCGCTGCGCGTGAAGACGCTGAAAGAAGCGGCGACGTTGGCGAAACTGCACGCGTGCTGCTCGCGGCGGGTCGAACACCTCGAACCAGTCGGGGTGCGCACGAGCGAACCCTATCAGCTGCTCGACACTCCGCCGGTTGTCGATGGCGAGCTCTTCGAAGTCCACGCGCCCCACGGTGCGCGCCCTTCCCTCACTCTTCGGCAGCCACCACGTGCCCGCCATCCGCTCCCAGGTGTCGACGATGAAGTCAGCACACACCTGGGGCACCTTGGGGCGGCCCTCGCCGTTGAAGACCCAGTACTTGTCCTCGTTGAACATGAAGCTGCGTTCGCCGCGCAAGTAGGCCTTGCGCCACTCCGCTCGTAGCTTGCCATCCTGCTGCCCCTCTTCCGTCTTGGGTTCGTCGAACGGCAGTCCCTCCTCCACCTGCTCGGAGACATGCTCACGCAGTGTGGAGACCACACGCGCCAGGCGCTGGCCGCGCGCGCGAGCCATCTCGACCTGCGGGCGCAACGCGGACGGCACCACCTCGCATTCGAGCTCCAGGCCCCGATTTGCCGCTCGCAACACGCTGGGCACCGTCACCTCTGCGTAGCGTAGCCGCGCCAGGATCCCGTCCGCTGTCAGGCGTTCAATCACGATTTCGCGGGTGCCGAGCTTCTGTGCCAGCGCGCCAATCTCGACGTGCCGGGCCGGCCCTAGTTGCACGTCCCGTGGCGTCACGCGATCCAGCAGCCAGAGGCGTGCCTTGGTGCCGCTCTCGGGGCCGTCCAACCACTCGTATTCGGTGCCCTTGCGAACGGCGTGTATCGTGCGGCTGCCGCGCGTCACCACCAGCTCCCTGTCCTCGAAGAGCCGCTCGAGTGACACCGCCGTCGCCAGCAACGACGCAAGGGCGGGCTCCGTCGCATAGAGGTAACCGTCCGTGAGCACCACGGCGCGTAGCTCACGTGGGTTACCGCTCAACGCGCGGTACGCGTGCTCCAGCGCCGCCCACGGCGAGGCCGCGGAAAAGAGCTGCGCGCGCAGACGAGCCAGCCTTGGCGGCAGGGTCGGCTCGAGTGGCGCTTGCAAAAACAGCACCGGCTCCGCTTTGGCACGCGCGAGCAGCTCGGGGCGCTGCAGCTCGAAGGCTGGCGCCCCCGTCAAAGCTGGCACTTCGGCCAGCGCGG
>DASQDA010000029.1:0-4438 GCA_035634435.1 Polyangiaceae bacterium | reverse complement strand
GATGGTCGGCGACACCATCGTCGCCAAGGTCACGCTCGAGCGTCACAGCGACGGACGGCGCTTTTCGCTGACCAGCGGTGGCTGGTTCGAAGGCGCGCCCGGCTACCACATCGATACGAGCGAGGGTGTCGCGCGACCGCTCGACCACCGCGTGTCACCGGCGGCCCTGCGCCGCTTGCTGCGCAGCCCCACCATCGCCGAGCCCGCCTCGGAGCTGATCAATCTGATCACGTATGCGCTGCCGAAGGTGGCGCTCGAGGTCGGCGCCGAGCTGCCCGAGCTGTCGCAGGTGGCTGACGTCATCGATCTGGAGCCTCAGTTCCGCTTGCGCGCGAGTGGCTCGCTCACGGAGGTCGAAGTGGCGCTCCGCGCGGCCTACGGCGTGCGCGAGGTGGAAGTGCGCGCCGACGGCATTTCGCCCCCCATCATGATCGTGCCACCAGAGGAGGGCGCCCAGCGTCGAGCGCGGTGCATTCGCTGCGACATCGCGGCGCAGCAACAGGCGGTGCAAAGGCTGCTCGATCTCGGACTTCGTTCCGACGAGACCGGCGAGCTGTTCGTGGCTCACGGCGAAGCCGCCATCCGTTTCTGGTCCGAAGGCGTTGGCTCATTGCCCGAAGACTGGGACCTTTACATCCCCGAAGAGCTGGTCGGCACGCAGGTGCGCGCCGTTCCCGTGGCCATGCACGCGCGCGTTTCCAGCGGTGTGGACTGGCTCAACGTGAAGATCACGTACGAGAGCGAGGGCGTCGGAGTCGACCGCGACGAGATCGAGCGCTGCCTGCGTGAAGGCAAGAAGTTCGTTCGGCTGTCGGACAACTCTTACGCGCCGCTGGATGCCGAGCGTGTGCAAGCCATGATCGATCGGGAGATCGAGCTGATGTCGGCGGGCAAGAACGGGAAGATCCCTCTCTCCCACGCGGGGCGCGTGCAAGAGTTGCTGCAGCAAGCCAACAGCGCGCAGGTTGCGGCCAGCGCCAAGCAGCTCTTTCAGCGGCTCGCGTCCATCGACGAGATCAAAGTAGCCAAGAAGCCCCGGGGGCTGAAGGCAACCCTGCGCCCGTACCAGGAGCAAGGCCTCTCGTGGCTGTCTTTCGTGCACGAGCTCGGTTCGGGCGGGGTGCTGGCCGACGACATGGGCCTTGGCAAGACGGTGCAGACGCTCGCGCTGCTGCTCAACCTCAAAGCCGAGAAGAAGACCGAGGCGCTGCGGGTGC
Organism: Polyangiaceae bacterium; assembly: GCA_035634435.1. GTDB lineage: Bacteria > Myxococcota_A > Polyangia > Polyangiales > Polyangiaceae > PMG-095. Next base: position 3,221 of record DASQDA010000029.1, on the reverse strand, counting down.
TCATCGTGGCGCCCACCAGCGTGGTGACCAACTGGATTCGCGAGATCGAGCGATTCGCTCCGACGCTGACCACCGCGCTGTGGCATGGCGCCGGGCGCAAGGAGCAGCTGGAAGAGCTCGAGAGCGCCAATGTGATCATCACGAGCTACGCGCTGTTGCGCCGCGACATCGATCTGCTGAAGCGGCTGCGTCTCCACTACGCCATCCTCGACGAAGCCCAGAACATCAAGAACCCGCTGAGCGCCACCGCTCAAGCAGCCAAGGAGCTCGGCGCCGAGCGTCGCCTAGCGTTGACGGGCACGCCCATCGAGAATCGGCTGAGTGAGATCTGGTCCATCTTCGAATTCGTGAGCCCTGGCTTGCTGGGTCCGTTGCCCAAGTTCGAAGAGAAGTACGCGCGTCCGATCGACCAGGGCGACTCCAAGGCAGCTGCACGGCTGCGGGCGGCGATTCACCCGTTCATCTTGCGGCGTACGAAGAACGAGGTGGCCAAGGATCTGCCACCGAAGATCGAGGTCGATAATCTGGTCGATCTAGCCCCCGATCAGAAGGCGATTTACCTGCAGGTCTTGCGCGAGGTGCGCGCCACGGTGATGGGAGAGGTCGAGCGTGTCGGCATCGGGAAGAGCCAACTTCACATTCTGGCGGGGCTCACCAAGCTGCGTCAGGCCGCCTGCGACCCACGCCTACTCGGGCTGCCACGCGAGTTCAGCCACGAAGACAGCGGCAAGCTCATGGCAGTGCGAGAGCTCATTGCCGAGGTGGAGTCCGGCGGACACAAGGTGCTGATTTTCAGTCAGTTCGTGTCCATGCTCAAGCTCATCCGCGAGGCGCTGGACGAGGACAAGGTCCGTTACGAGTACCTCGACGGCAGCACAATCGACCGCGCCGAGCGCGTGGACCGCTTCCAGAACGACCCCACCATCTCGGTCTTCCTCATCAGCCTCAAGGCGGGTGGCTCGGGCTTGAATCTCACGGCGGCCGACACCGTGATTCACTTCGACCCGTGGTGGAACCCGGCCGTCGAGGATCAAGCGTCCGACCGCGCCCATCGCATTGGCCAGAAGAAGGTCGTCACCATCTATCGTTTGGTAGCGGCAGGCACCATCGAGGAGAAGATCCTGCAGCTCAAACAGAAGAAGAAGGATCTGGTCGCGTCCGTGCTCAGCGAGGACATGGGAGGAGCGAAGACGCTTTCCCGCGACGACCTCGACGACCTGTTCCGCATCGACTAGCACTCTCGGCTCAGGTAGGCGCCGATCCAGCCTCGGTGCTGTGACTGTTGCTGACGTGTGCTGAATCCGCGATTCAGCACACTGCCATGGCCAGGGCGACTGTCAGCGTCGCATGGACACGTTCATCAGTAGGCCGAGCCCAATCAACGTGGTGACGATGCTGGAGCCACCATAGGAGAACATTGGCAGGGTGATGCCGACGACCGGTAGCACGCCGATGGCCATGCCGATGTTGCAGATGGCGTGCCAGAAGATCATGGCGCCGACGCCGATGGCGACCGCTGCGCCGAAGCGGTCCTTGGCCTGCGAGGCAATGTGAATCGACCAGATGGACAGGAACGCGTAGAGGGCAATGAGCAGCAGCGCCCCGAAGAAGCCCCAATCCTCGGCGAAGACTGAGAACGGAAAGTCGGAGAACTGGTCGGGCAGCATCCCGAATTGATTCTGCGTTCCCTGCATGAAACCTTCGCCGAAGAGCTGCCCGTTGCCGATCGCGGTCTGTGACTGCAAGGCGTGCCAACCCGTTCCGGTGCGGTCGGCTTCCGGATTGAGAAAGCTCGTGACGCGCGCCTTCTGATAGTCTCGCAGCACGTAGTTCCACGAGAGCGGCAGCGCGATGGCGCCGACCACCAGCAGCGTGAAGAGACTGCGCCGCCGGACGCGGTTCATGGCCAGAATAGACATCGTGATCAGACCGTAGATGGTGGCGGTGCCGAGGTCCGGTTGCGCCATTACGGCGATGACGGGGAGCAGCGTCAGGAAGAGCGCCGGCGCCAGATCCACCAGCGTGCGCGGCTCCGTCTTCGGATCGTTGTGCACCAACCCCGCGATCACCAGGATGACGACCACCTTCATGAACTCGCTGGGCTGAAAGGCGAAGCTGCCGATCTCGATCCAGCGTGAGGAGCCGCGGATGTCAGCCCCCAAGATGAAGACGAAGCCAAGCGAGAGCATGCCGCCCACATACAGGAACGTCGCAAGTCGTTCGAAGTGCCGGTAGTCGATCGCAGCAGCCAGGATGGCCAGCAGCGTGCCCACCACCACCCAGTAAATCTGCGACACGTAGATGTCCGCCAACCTACCCTGGCGAGCGCTCTCCACGTACACGCTCGTCGCACTGTAGAGGTTGATCAGGCCGAGCGTGACGATGGCCACCGCCGCCAGCATCAGCGGCATGTCGACCGTGGGTCCCCCGCGAAACGAGATCGCGTCGCGGCGCATCAGAGATTGCTCCGCGTAGGCGGGCCGACGTCGGCCTTTGCGGCCAGGCGCTTCTCTTTCAATTTTTGCCACTCGCGCACCACGCGGGTAGCGACGGGAACGGCGTTTTTGCCGCCGCCTCCGCCATGCTCGACCAGGACGATGATGGCGATCTCCGGGGACCGCGCCGGTGCAAAACCGGCAAACCACGCGTGGTCGCGGTTGAAGTACCAGATCTTGTCCGGGTCCACGCCGCGTGGCGTAACGTGCGTTACCTGAGCGGTGCCGGTCTTGCCGGCCATGTCGACGCCCTCGGCGCTCTCCTTGTTGGCCGTGCCCGTACTGTCCTTGACCACACCCTCCAGCGCGTCCCTCACGCGGCTCAGATGGTCGGCGTCCACGCCGACCATGCGCCGAACCCGCGGCGGAAAGTCCTGAACCACAGTGCCGTCGCTGGTCTCGATGCTGCGTACCAGCTGCGGCTGGTACAGCGTGCCGCCGTTGGCAAGCGCCGCGTAGGCGAGCCCTAGCTGCATGACTGTCACCGTGCTCGCACCCTGGCCAATCGACGAGAGCAGGGTGAAGCCGCCACGGAACGCTTCCTTGTAGCGGCGCGTGTACCAGGCACGCGTGGGCATGCGGCCGCGGGACTCGGGATTGACGCCGATACCCGTCTTGATGCCGAAGCCGTAGTCGAGGCCGGTGGCGGCTAGACGATCGATGCTGATACGCGCTCCGAGATCGTAGAAGTAGCTGTTGCACGACTGCACGATTGCCTCGTGCAGA
>DASQDA010000028.1:0-2306 GCA_035634435.1 Polyangiaceae bacterium | reverse complement strand
CGAAGATGTAACATCCATAGGCGAGCCGCAGACCCTCGATGCGGGCGGAACCGATTTCCACCGCATCACTGGCCTTCGTGTTCCGCTGAGCGCGCAAGAGCCGCTCGGGATAGGACTTTCCGTCCTGAAAATTCAGCGGGTCGGCCGACGTGATGTGGTCGTCCCACACTTCGAGGCGACCCTCGTCGAGCAGCAGCGAACGCCACTCGTTGCTGCTCATGGGATGGTGAAAGTCGCAGCTCGAGCACACATGCCACTTGGCACCCAGCTCTTCGGCCGTGAAGACCGCGCCACACCCGCCACACTTGCTGAAGAGGCCCTTGGCGACCGAGCGCTTTTCGGTGTTGGTGGTTTGGGCGGGGGTACGTTCCGGCAGAGTCACGGGATTCCGAGCCTAGCAAAGAGGGCGAACAGCCTCTAATACATCCACCGGCAAGTTGTTAATAACGCGCGTTGGCTGCGACGCCGCAGCGCGGCATTTGCGCGCTATCGCCGTAGAAAGCCGCTGCTGAGCAGCAGCGCGTGAATTCCGCCGGTGGCAGCGGCGATGACCCTCGCGCGCCCCTTGGGCGCGCTCGCTACCGCCGCCAGGCGGCAAAAAGCGACCCCTCTTCCGGTCGGCCGACGCTCCAGCGAACGTTTGGAGGCTTGATCGAGCGTCCCTCGAATCCGGAGCCATGATGCTCGCATGTCATCCACGGAGGCCGCTCCTCCTGCCCACTCTGCACCGCTGATCGGCCGCGACGCGGAGCTCGCGCTGCTCGAACGCACCTTCGACGAGGTAGTCGTGGGCGCCGTGGCCCGCATGGTGACGCTCGTGGGCCCGGCCGGCATCGGCAAGCGCCGCTTGGCTTCCGAGCTGCTCGCAAAGCTTCAACGCGGCTCGGCGCCGCCGCGGGTCTATCGCGGCTCACCCGGACCGCAGTCCACGGGTTATGGGGCTTTTTCGCGCCTGCTTCGCTCACGCTTCGCGATCGTCGAAGGTCTTGCCCCAGATGCCGTGCGCAAGCTGGTGCAGACGCAGGTGAGTGAGGTGCTGCATGACCGTCGCGTGGGGGAGGTCTGCTACTTTCTCGGTGAGCTGATGGGACTCGCCTTTCCGGAGAGCCCTTTCACGCGCGCGGTTGGCGCCGACCCCACGCAGTCCAGGGCTCTGCGGCGAGCAGTGTTGAAGAGCTTCATCGAAGCCGACGCGGCGCACAGCCCGGTGTGCCTGGTGTTCGATGCCCTGCATGCGACGGATGAGGACTCGATTGAGTTGCTCCACTCCCTGGTGACGAATCTGCGCGGACGTATTCTCGTCTTGTGCGCGGCGCGCTCCGACTTTCTGAGTCGCCACCCCGAGTGGGCGAGCCCAGGAACGCGCAACCGCATCGTTGAAGTCGGACCCGTGGGTGAGGAGGACTCGCGGGCCATCCTGCGCGCCTTGCTCGCGCGCTGCGCGGGGGGCGCGCCGCCGCAGCTGGTGCAGGCTGGCGTGAATTTGGCAGGTGGCACGCCGGGCTTGCTCGAGCACATGGTGCGCGTCTTCCGCGACGCTGCCGTGTTGCGAGAATCCAGCGACGATCCCACTGGCGCGCTGCAGGTAGATCTGGACCGCCTGGCCAGCGTGCGGCTGCCGCTGACGGTCGAAGACGCCGTGGCGGTGCGGGTGAGCGCCCTCGCCGGACACGAGCGCCGCCTGCTAGAGCATGCTTCGGCGATGGGCAGCGTCTTCTGGCGAGGCGGTCTTTTGGCGCTCAAACGCATCGATCGACAGGCTCCCGAGCTCTGGAGTGAGGCCGCGGCCGACGACCTCGAACCGCTGGAGCGCACCTTGGCCGAGCTGGTCGCCCGTGATTACGTCCTGCAGTTGCCCGATAGCGCATTCGCCGACGAGGTCGAGTACGTCTTCAAGCAGAACCTGGAGCGCGAGAGCATCGCTCGGCTGACGCCGCCCGAGGCCACCCGGCGCCACCATCAGACAATTGCCGATTGGCTCGCGCAAAAAGAGCACGTCCGCAATCAAGAAGAATACTCGGCCATGCTCGCGGGTCACCTGGAGCACGCCGGCTCGCTCACCCGCGCGGCCTTCACGTACCTCGAAGCTGGCAATACGGCGCGCGAGCACTTCGCCGCGAAGCGCGCGGATGAGTACTATCGCAAAGGCTTGTCGCTGCTGGGGGACGACGACGCGCGGCGCCGCATCGATGCGCTGCACAACCACGGCGATGTGCTGCTGCTGCTCGGGCGCACCGAAGAGGCGCTTTCGGCCTTCAAAGAGATGCTCGGCATCGCCTATCGACTCGGCCTGGTCGCGAAGGGTG